>JAUZEU010000150.1 GCA_030838885.1 Bryobacterales bacterium
TGTTGCGAATGGGCAGCTTGATCTCGATCGGGGTCAGGTTCTCGATCGCCTCTTTCGCGTGGTCGATCAGTTTGTAATCGAGCGCCTCATCCAGACCATGGTCCTGCCTGATCGTGCAGCGGCGGGCCACACGGGAAGGAGCGGGCGGATTGTACAGAACCTCAGAGAAGTCGAGCCCTTTTGCCTTCCAGTGATCGACCGCATGACGGGTGTCGAGAAGGTCCACACGGCCGATCATTTCATCCATTTTGCGGAAGCCAAGCTGCGCCATGATCTGGCGAACCTGTTCCGCAATGAAGAAGAAGAAATTGATCGCATCTTCCGGCTGCCCCGTGAACTTGGCACGCAGCACAGGATCCTGCGTTGCGATGCCCACCGGACAGGTGTTCAGATGGCACTTGCGCATCATGATGCAACCCAGCGCTACCAGAGGCAGCGTCGAAAAGCCGAACTCCTCAGCACCCAGCAGCGCGGCAATTACCACGTCGCGGCCGGTGCCCAGCTTGCCGTCCGTCTGCACGCGGATGCGGCTGCGAAGATCGTTCAGCACCAGCACCTGCTGGGTCTCGGCAAGGCCAAGTTCCCATGGGGCACCGGCATGTTTGATAGAGGTGAGCGGCGACGCGCCGGTGCCACCATCGTGCCCGCTGATCAGTACCACATCCGCGTGCGCTTTCGCGACTCCGGCGGCAACGGTACCCACGCCAACTTCAGCCACCAGTTTGACGGAGATGCGCGCCATCGGATTCACGTTTTTCAAGTCGTAAATCAGCTGGGCGAGATCTTCGATCGAGTAAATGTCATGGTGCGGCGGCGGTGAGATCAGACCAACGCCCGGCACGGAATGCCGCACTTTTGCAATGACCTCATCCACCTTGTGACCGGGCAACTGACCGCCCTCGCCAGGCTTTGCCCCCTGCGCCATTTTGATCTGCAGTTCGTCCGCATTCACCAGGTAGTTCGTGGTCACGCCGAAACGTCCGCTGGCCACCTGCTTGATCGCACTGCGCCGAAGGTCGCCGTTGGCATCCGGGATGAACCGCGCTTCGTCCTCGCCACCCTCGCCCGTGTTGGATCGGCCGCCGATCCGGTTCATCGCAATGGCAAGCGTCTCGTGTGCTTCCTTAGAGATCGACCCGAACGACATGGCGCCCGTCGCGAAGCGCTTCACGATTTCGGTCGCCGGTTCCACCTCCTCTATAGAGATGGGATGGCCTTTCTTAAACTGGAACAGGCCACGCAGCGTGCAGAGTTCACGGCTGCGCGCATCGATCGTGTCGGTATACTCCTGGAAGTTTGCAAAGCTGTTCTGACGAACCGCATGCTGCAGCTTGCTTATCGTATCCGGATTCAGCAGGTGATTTTCACCGCGAACGCGCCATGCATAACTGCCGCCGACGGGAAGTTCCATATCGGCATCGGTCACAGGCTGGAACGCAATGGAATGCTTCATTACCGCTTCACGCGCCAGAACGTCGAGACCTACGCCTTCAATGCGCGAGGCGGTTCCCGTGAAATATTTTTGGATCAGCGCACTGTTCAGACCGATGGCTTCAAACACCTGCGCGCCGCGATAGCTTTGCAGGGTGGAAATGCCCATCTTCGAGAAGACCTTCAGCAGTCCTTTGTTGATTGCCTTGATGTAGTGATATAGCGCTTTATCGAAGGAAATGCCATCCGGCAGGTACCCGCGCAAGGCTAGGTCTTCCATCGTTTCGATGGCCAGATACGGATTCACAGCGCTTGCGCCGTAGCCGATCAGCAGCGCATAATGCATCACTTCGCGCGGCTCGCCCGATTCAATGATCAGCGCGACCTGCGTGCGGCTGCCTTCACGAATCAGGTGATTGTGCACAGCCGTGAGGGCCAGCAGGCTCGGGATAGGAGCGTAATCCTGATCCACACCGCGATCCGACAAAATCAGAATCGTATAGCCCGCCTGGATAGCAAGCGTGGCGCGCCTGCAGAGGCCGTCCAGCGCTAGTTCCAGACCCCTCTCGCCATCTGCGGCAGGGAAGAGCGCTTCCAGCGTGCTGGCCAGGAAGTCGCCACGAGAGACGCGGCGCAACTTTTCCAGATCGCGGTTGGTCAGAATGGGATGCGGCAGCTTCAACGTGTGGCAGTGCTGCGGTGTTTCAGCAAGGATGTTCTGCTCGCGGCCGATGTAACTCACCAGCGACATCACCATCTCTTCGCGAATGGGATCGATGGGAGGATTGGTGACCTGCGCAAACAACTGCTTGAAGTAGTTGAAAAGCGGCTGTGGCTTGTCGGACAGGCACGCCAGCGGAGTGTCAACGCCCATCGATCCAAGCGGCTCCTCCCCGTTCGCAGCCATTGGGGTCATCAGGACGCGTACGTCTTCGTCCGTGTACCCGAAGGCGCGCTGCCTGGCAATGATGGTGCCGTGGTCGGATCCATGCACGCGAGGAGGCTCCGGCAGCTTATCCAGCGTGACCTGATACTCCTGGAGCCACTCGCCATAAGGCTGACGATTCGCCAGTTGACTCTTGAGTTCATCGTCGGAAACGATGCGCCCCTGCTCCATGTCAATCAGGAACATTTTGCCCGGCTGGAGCCGGCCGCGGCGCTTGACGTTCTCAGGCTTGACCGGCAGAACGCCGGCTTCGGACGACAGCACAACCATGTCGTCATGAGTGACCACATACCGCGCCGGCCTCAGGCCGTTGCGATCCAGGGTTGCGCCGATCACGCGTCCGTCAGTGAAGGTAATAGCCGCAGGGCCGTCCCAGGGCTCCATCAGGGAGCAGTGATATTCGTAGAAGGCCTTCTTTTTGTCATCCATATATGGATGACCATCCCAGGCTTCCGGGATCAGCATAGCCATGGCGTGCGGCAAACTCCGGCCGGACTGCACCAGCAGTTCCAGCGCATTGTCGAAGGCAGCTGAATCGCTGCCATTCGGCTGGATGACGGGGCGCAGCTTATTGATGTCGCTGCCGAACCGCTCCGATTCCAGAATGGTTTCCCGCGCGTGCATCCAGTTCACGTTGCCCTTGACTGTGTTAATTTCACCGTTGTGCGCAACGTAGCGGAACGGATGCGCCAGTTGCCAGGTGGGGAACGTGTTCGTGGAAAAGCGCTGGTGAACCAGACAGAGCGCGCTCATCACATCGGGATCGGAAAGCTCCACGTAAAACTTCGCAATCTGTGGGGCAAGCAGCAGCCCTTTATAGATGATGGTGCGAGACGAAAGCGACGGAATGTAGAACATTCCGCGATGCGGTAACTCTTCCGTTTCGGCCGCGACTTCGGTCTCTGCCCGCTTCCGCACCACATACAGCTTGCCCTCGAACTCGTCCTGAGTCAGGCTTGAGGGCCGCCCAATGAACACCTGTTGTATGTACGGCTGTGAAACGCGCGCCACGCGGCCGATCGCATTGCCGTCAATCGGAGTATCGCGCCAGCCGAGAACGGTGAGCCCCTCTTCGACGACAATCCGCTCCAGAATGCCTTCGGTGACCAGCCGCTCGTGCCGCTCTACCGGCATAAAAACCATGCCGACGCCATACTCTCCGGGTGCGGGCAAGGTGAAGCCGATTCTGGCTGCCTCCCGCGCAAAAAAACGGTGCGGAATCTGTATGAGCAGCCCGGCGCCATCGCCCGTCTCCGGATCGCAGCCACAAGCGCCGCGATGCGTCAGGTTGATGAGTATCTGAATGCCCTTCTCGATAATGTCGTGAGACTTCTGGCCCTTGATGTTTGCTACGAAACCAATACCACAGGCGTCGTGCTCGCTACCGGGATTGTAGAGTCCCTGAGGTTCGGGTAGTCCGTACGCGGAGCTCTTGACAACACGGGGATCCACGGAAATGTTTTCGCTGCCGGAAGAGTGGCTCATATAGCTGTCCCTTAGAACGTGTAAGGGGTAATTTCCCAATATTAGCAGGATCCCGGATTATTACGCAAACCAAATTTAGCTTGGCGTCAGTATTAGAAAATGTTATATTGATGGAGGTGATTTTCGAGGACTGCAAGCTCTTCCGGGACGTGGTTCATGCGAAAAGTCTCAGCCGGGCCGCACAACTGAACGGAATCAGCCAGTCGGCTGCTACGCAGCACGTTCAGGATCTGGAAAAACGACTGGGAACGGAGTTGTTCGACCGCTCGACCCGGCCCTTAGGACTCACGCAGGCGGGCAGGCTGTATGCGGAGTTGTGCCGCGACGTGCTTCGTCGCGAAGAAGATTTTACGGCAGCGCTGGAAGAGATCAGGAATTCTTCTGAGGGCACCATTCGCGTGGCTTCCATATATTCCATTGGGCTTTCTGAAATGGGACCCTTACGCGAGCAGTTCCAGAAGCTGAATCCTGGCGCCACTGTGCATGTGGAACTCCTCAGGCCAGACAAGGTTTATCAGGCGGTGCTGGAAGATCAGGCCGACCTCGGCTTTATCAGCTACCCGGAAAACCGCCGCGAACTGACAGTGATTCCCTGGCGAGAAGAGCGGATGACAGTAGCAGTGCACCCTTCGCATTCCTTCGCTCAACGCAAACAGGTCCTGGCGCGGGATCTGGATGGACAGGCTTTCATCGCTTTCGATGACGAGGTGATTATCCGTCGCGAACTCGATCGCTTCTTCCGGGATAATGGCGTGGAAGTCGCGATAGCGATGCAGTTCGACAATATCCAGTCGATCAAAGAAGCTGTCGCGCTGGGTTCGGGAATCAGCATTCTGCCGGAGCGAACCATGCAGGCGGAGATCGAACAGAAGCGGCTTGTCTCCATTCCGCTGCATGCCCCGGAACTCCGCAGGCCTGTGGCGATCATTCACCGCAAGAAGAAAAAGCTGACGCGGGTGGTGCGGGAATTTCTGAAACTGGTCACTGGCTGGAAATAGAGTAGGATGACGGGCAGGAGCCTTCCATGCTTTCTCGTCGCCATCTCATTTCCCTCGCGGTGTTGTTCAGCTTTTCGCTCACACCTGCAATGGCGCAACGCGGGCGTTACACCAGCCCCGAAGCGAAGACGACCGCCACCATTGCCGGCAAAGTTTTCACCGTGGATTACTATGCGCCCTCCATGCACGGCAGGAAAGTGATGGGCGGCCTGGTCCCTTACGGAGAGGTCTGGTGTACGGGCGCAAACATCGCTACCGGCTTTAACCTGGGCTCGGATATCCAGCTGGGCGACCTGAAAATTCCGAAAGGCGAGTACAGCATCTGGACACTTCCCACCGAGAAGGAATGGACCCTCATCATCAACAAAGAGACCGGACAGTTTCATCTGAATTACAAGCCTTCGCTGGATTTCGGACGCACGAACATGAAACTCAAAACGCTGCCTGATCCCGTTGAGACCTTCCGCGTGGATTTGCGGGCGGAGGGTGGCAGCAAAGGCACCCTTGCGCTGGTCTGGGAAAACACCGAAGCGTCCGTTCCCTTCACGGTACTGCAGTAAGCATTCGATCAGTCGTTCCGAACAGAGCGGGCAGAGTCACAAGACCCCTGCCATGGCCCGCAAGCGGAATAATAGCCGGCGACGCCGCCGTCTGCTGCGCTCCTTACCCCTCTGACGCCACAGCAGCAGGGCTCCCATACCGAAGCCGCTGGCGCTCATCACAACCGCAGGTGGCTCAGGAATCGTAAGCAGAAGCTGCGGAGCGGCGGGGGCGGGGTGTTCAGTGCTCACTTCCAACTGCTCACCGAGCGCTGCGCCTGGGAAAACGAGAGCCGGTTCCCAGTGGAATTCCGGGGCCATCATCTTTAGCGTTTCGTCCAGATCAGCTAACAGAATGGGCTCAAGCTGCCAGTCTCTTCCATTGCCGGGACCTTCGGTGTACAGAATTATTTCAGAGGAGTCGATCCGCAGATTGGCCGCGATCGGTGCTGCCATGGCCCCTGTAGAAAGGGCGACCAGGGCAGCAGCCAGGGCTGCTGTTTGCACTTACAGGTTTCCCCTAAGAGGTGCAGCAGCAGCGGAAAATTCTTAGATTTAATTCAGAAGCGGATTTTAGCTCCGATCTGGACTTTACGCGAACCGCTGGCGATGGTGTTTCTGATCCGCCAGAAGGCGCCGCTGGTGATGTCGGTGGTGGGCGCACCGAACGCCACTGAGTTTGTGAGGTTCGTCGCGTCCGCGCGCATTTCCAGCTTTATGCGTTGGTTCAGGGGCACCCGTTTGAGCACAGAGGCGTCGAACTCGACATAGTGCGGTCCCACAAAGTAATTGCGGCCCGAGTTGCCAAACTCACCGGCCCCCGGTGCCGAGAACTTCGCCAGTTCGGCTGCATCGAAGTACCAGATCAGGCCCGACGGAGATTGCAGGAAAGGGCTGCCATCTCCACGGCCACAGCCCGTGCAGTTTGCAGTGGACTGATTCACGTTGCTGACCGTGTTCGAGCCAGAGAAGACGGTGAACGGGCGACCGCTGGTCAGCCGTCCAAAGCCGGTGACTTCCCAGCCACCGACTACGCGATCCATCACGCCCGACGCTGTCCCGAGGAAGCGCTTTCCCTTGCCGAACGGCAACTCAAAGACACAGTTCGTCTGAAGCGAGTGCCGGCGGTCAAAGTCCGACGGCGCGTAGTTAAGGCGGCGGTTGTTGATGTCGAAAGGTGTGTTCGCCGCCGTTGAGGTGCTGCCCGAGGATGAGGTGGCAGTGGTAAATGCCACGCGGGTGGCCTCGTTAGTAAGCTTCACCTGCGTTGGCGATCGCGGAATGCGGGATCTTCTACGCTGCCGGCGATGCGGGACGTGGTGCCCTGTGCAGGAACGGTTACACAAGTCAAAACAAAAGCGGCGAAACCTCTGAAAAGCACAGTGAATTGTAACAAAATGATTCCATTACGACCGCACCAGTTTTTCGAGTCTCACAAATGCTTTTTCCAGTCGTTGAGGTTTGCTGATCACCTCTGCAAACAAATCGCCGCGCTCCGCAAACCGAGCCGGCGCGTTTATCATCGTGAACTGCGACGGAAGCAAGCCAGGCACCACTTCATCCCACGAAAGGGGTGTGGAAACGGGTGCCCCTTCATGAGCCCGCACCACATACGGCGCGGAAATTGTCTTGCTCTCCGCGATCTGCATCCAGTCGAAATAGACGCGATCTTTCTCGCGCTTCTCCACGGCTCGCGGGGTGGTGAACAGCTTCGGATGCTCCGCTGCCAGCAGGCGCGCAATGATCTCCGCAAACGATCGCGCCTGGTCATAGCTGTAGACTGGCTCAATCGGGATGTAGATATGCATTCCGTCGCCACCGGTGGTCTTCGGATAACCCTTCAGCCCGATGGCGTCGAGCTTCGCCTTCACGAGCAATGCCGCTTCCACCACTTTGTGGAACGCGCAATGGTACGGATCGATGTCGATCAGAATGAAATCAGGACGGTCAAGCGAGCCGACTCTGCTCATCCACGGGTTCTGATCGATGCATCCCAGGTTGGTGAGGTACAACAGCGTGGCCTTATCGTTTGCAAGGATGAACCGGGTACCCTCCACGGTCTCCGTCCGGAGCCAGGAAGGATAGTTCTCGGGAGTGTTTTTCTGGAAGAAGTACTCGCCGCGAATGCCGTTCGGATACCGTTTTAGTGAGAGCGGGCGATCTTTCAAATGCGGCAGAATCAGCGGCGCAACCACGTCATAGTAGCGGATCAGATCGCCTTTGGTGTAGCCGCTTTCGGGGAAGTAGATTTTGTCGAGGTTGGTGAACTTGAGCTTCGGATCTGCAGGCAGAGCGCCCGGCGCCTCGCGGGTAACTTCCGCACCCGGTTTATCATTCCGAAGGCCCAGATACACCGGAGCACGCAGGCGGCCATCCTCGGTCCAGTTCGCGAATTTCACCTGAGCCACCAGTTCCGGCCTCACCCAAACCGTGCCTCGCGGAATCATGTTGCCGCGCGCGAAGGGCTTCTTCTCCGTGACGCGAGCCTGCAGTTTTGTGAACAAATCCCGCAGCGTCGCCTCGTTGAATCCTGTGCCCACATTACCGGCATAGACCAGTTTGTGACTATCGTCGTGATATCCGATCGCCAGTGACCCAAAGGTGTCCCGCTCGCCCGGCGTATAGCCGCCGATCAAGAACTCCTGCTCTGAGGTGAGCTTCAGCTTCAGCCACTCGCTGCTGCGGCGGGATTCGTAGCAACTGTTCGTGCGCTTCGCGATGAGCCCCTCCAGGCCGCTCTGCCGCGCTACTTCGAGAAGTTCTTCGCCGCCCGTGAAATGATCGGAAATGCGCAATAAGGGGAACGGCTTCACAATGGCGGCCAGCGCACGTTTCCGCTCGATCAGCGGGACTTTGCGCAGATCGTAACCATCCAGGTACAGCAAGTCGAAAATATACAGATGGACCGGATTCTTCTGCCCCATCTTCGCGACTGCGTGTGCATCCTGATTGTGGATGCGGGGTTGAATCAGCCCGAATTTCGAGATGCCCCGCTCATCCAGAACGACGATCTCGCCGTCCAGGATGGCCTGTTCCGCGTCGATATAGTGCGGCAGGACCAGCAGTTCCGGATACTGCCGTTCACAGCGGTTATTGTTTCGGGTGTAGATGACGATGCTGCTGTCCTGCAGGTAGACCAGGCCGCGCACGCCATCCCATTTGATTTCGAAAATCCAGTCCTCGCCTTTGGGCAGCTTCTCCGTGATGCTCGCGCCCATGGGAGCGAAAAAGCCGGGCATCGGAGCTTTGACCGCGCCCTGCAGCTTTGCCGGATTTAGTCCTGCTTTGGCTCGGCCGCGTGTATTTTTTTTTTAGGCTTCGCCTGATCAGAGCCTTTTTTCGGATGCGCCGGCAGGTCCGCCGCGATCTCTTCCTGTGTACGCCCGGTTTTTACGCTGGTCGCAAAGGCCTCCACGTCCCATCCGGGCTGCGACGCTTCATCTTTCTTCTTGATCAGCAGCCACTCGTTGCCCTTGCCCTTTCCTTTCATCCGGACCAGAGCCCAGGTGCCGTTCAGCTTCTCGCCGTGCAGGCGGAACTTCAGATCGCCGCGTGCAATCTGCTCGGCGGCTGTCTCGTCACCAATGAGTTCGTAGGTGCCTCGATCCCACAGCATCACGCTGCCCCCGCCGTAATTGCCCTTCGGGATGTTGCCTTCAAAGTCTCCGTAATCGAGCGGATGATCTTCCACCATGGCTGCGAAGTGCTTTACCGTAGGATCCAGCGAAGGCCCTTTGGGCACAGCCCAGGACTTCAGCACCCCATCGATTTCGAGCCGGAAATCGTAGTGCAGGTGTGAAGCGTCATGCCTCTGAATGAAAAACCTGTGCCCGTGGGTGGCCGCTTTCGAAGGCCCGGGTTCCGGCGTTTTAGTGAAGTCGCGTTTGCTCGCGTATTCTTCGAGAGCCATAAACAGTTGGAAATGTTCCGTCTTCCATGTTATAGCTACATACTGGGTGGGCTATGGCTGCAAGTATCTGGAAGGGTCATCTGACGTTCGGGCTGGTTTCGTTCCCGGTGCGGCTGTTCGCCGCGGCGAGGAGCGAGTCCATCAGCTTCAATCAGTTGCATAAAGAAGACGGCTCGCGGATTAAGCAGGTGATTTTCTGTCAGTCCGAAGACAAGCCCATTCCACGCAACGAAATCGTCAAGGGCTACGAATACGAAAAGGGCAAGTATGTCGTGGTGGATGACGAAGACATTAAGAAGGTCGCCCCTAAGACCGCAAGAGTGATGGAGATTCAGGAGTTCGTCAAAGGTGACGAGGTGGACCCTGTGTTTCTGGAAAGCTCGTATTACATGGCGCCGGATGAGGGCGGCGACAAGCCGTATGCGCTGCTCTTCGAGACCATGAAGCAGACAAAATACTACGGAATTGCGAAGGTCGCCATGCACAATCGCGAGCATGTGGTGATTCTGCGACCCGGTGAAAAAGGGATGATTCTGCACACCATGTACTACGCCGATGAAGTCCGGCGCGCGGATGAGTTCAATACGGATGCGAGCAACCTCAAAGAGAAAGAAGTCGCACTCGCGAAGATGCTGGTGGAGTCGCTGGTCGGCGAGTTCGAGCCTGCGAAATACCACGATACGTATCGCGACAATCTGCGAGCGATGATTGAGGCGAAGATCGCAGGCCACACCGTGGTCGAGACTCCGGAGTCCAGGGTTGCGCCCGTGATCGACATCATGGAAGCGCTGAAAAGAAGCCTGGAAATGCGCAAGCCGCCGAAAGTAGCGCTGGCGGCAGGTGGCTCCGTTCAGGAGATTGACGCCGAAGGCAAATCCGAAGCAGGTGCTGGAAGCCCCCGCCCAAAACGGGCACGTAAAGTCAAATCCGCGTAGAATGGCGGGATGGCTCTGGTTGCGGGCGGTTCCAACACTGCTTTCCCGGTTTTGTCCGATTCGGTGCTGTCGAAAGAAGTCGCTCAGGTGGTGTTTCCGCCACTTGGAACCAATCTGAATGTCCTTCTGATCTGGCCGAAGTTCCCTCCGTCGTTCTGGGGCTTCGAAGGCGTGCTGGCGATGCTTCCCGAAGCCGCGATAAGCCCGCCTCTTGGCCTGATTACGGTTGCGGCGCTTTGCCCCTCAACGTGGTCCCTGCGCCTGCTCGATCACGCGTTCGAAGAGATAACCGACCAGGACTTCCGGTGGGCCGATCTTGTGATGGTCAGCGCCATGTATGCGCAGCGATCTGATGCACTCGTGATCCTGGAGCGTGCGCGCGAACTGGGCACACGAACCTTCATCGGAGGGCCCTGGGCTTCGAGCGATCCTGACGTGGCGCAACTTCATGCCGATCATGTGATGGTAGGCGAGGCGGAAGAGGTGTTCGCCGGCATCGCGACAGCGCTCGGGAACGGCACGGCCCAGCGCCTGTACCGGGTGATCGATAAGCCCGATATGTCGAGCAGCCCGATTCCGCGGTTTGACCTGCTGCGTCGGGATAAGTACACTTCCATGCCCGTGCAGTTTTCGCGGGGCTGCCCTTTCCAGTGTGATTTTTGCGACATCATCACCATATACGGGCGCAAGCCTCGCGGCAAGTCTTCCACGCAATTGATTGCTGAACTGGACCGGTTGCTTGAACTGGGCTGGCGCAATGAGGTTTTCATTGTGGATGACAACTTCATCGGCAATTCCAAGAACGCTTTGCAGTTGTCGAAGGACCTGGCTGTATGGGGCGACAAACATGGCCGGCCTTTTTCGTTCTCCACCGAAGCCTCGGTGGATCTGGCGGACCGCCCCGAGCTGATGGAAGCGATGGTGCAGGCGAACTTCATGTATGTCTTCCTCGGTATTGAAACGCCCTCGGCCGAGGCACTGAAGGGGTCGAAGAAGTTCCAGAACCTGCGCAAAGATAATCTGGAGCAGGTCCGGACGATTCAGCAGAACGGCCTGTGGGTTCTTGCCGGTTTCATCGTGGGTTTCGACTCCGATGACGAGACGATCTTCGAACGCCAGCGGGAATTCATTGAGCGCACGGCAATTACATGGGCCATGGCTGGCATGTTGCAGGCTCCGCCAACTACGCCCCTGTTCGACCGAATGAAAGCCGAAGGTCGCCTGATCGAAAACAGTGAGTCGATTTCGAATTTCAGTGCGCCCAACTTCCGCACGGCCATGCCGTTGCCGACGCTGCTGCACGGCCTGAGCGGACTGCTGGCGGATCTGTACCAACCTGAGGCATTCTTTCAGCGCGCCTTCCGGTCACTCGAAATCTGGCAGACTCGCCCGGTACAAAAGCCACCCGATCTGCCGATATCCTACAACCTGCGTCTGCTGGCTTCGTCCATGTGGACCCAGGGCATTAAATCAGGCTACAGGGGCGCGTACTGGAACTTCCTGGGAACGCTGATCCGCCATTACTGGAACAATCCTTCGAAGCTATGGATGGGCTCGATGATTCTGCTCTCTGCCCAGCACTTCCTGATTTATGCACGCCATGTGGCCGACGAACTGGAGCGCGATTCGGCCGCTGCCGTAGACCGCATGCCAGAACTTATGCCCGCCATCTGACGCCGAGGTTCAGATCCTTCCGGCAATACGTTAGGCTCTGCTGCATGTGATCCAGTTGCTGCAGCCTCAGCGCATCCATATAACGATCGCGGACTTCGGGAAGGTCCGCCATCAGATGCGGCTTGTTCCATGGGCGACCGCGCCGGGCGAGTGCTTCGAAGCGGGCCAGATCGCGTGAACGCGCATCCGGAAACCACTTCGTCCAGAACTCGTCGCCGTAGACAGGCAGCACCACAGGCGGACGCGCCGTAATCGGTTTGCAATAAATATGCACCTGCGGCGACATGATTTCTGCTGCCCTGGCCACCAGCGCTTTGAAGTCGACCGTGCCCTCACCCAGCGGAACCCACTGGACCGCGATACCCTCCGGCTGTTCATAGATCACCGAATCCCGCAGGTGGAACGAGAGCGCGTACGGCCCAAGCTCTTCCACGGTGGTGAGAGGATGCTCCGCTACAAAGACGGGATTGCCGGTATCGAGATATGACCCGACAAAGTCCTTCCCAGCGGCCTCGATCAACTGGCGCGTTCGCCACGCCTGGATGTCCTTATGATTCTCGATGCCGATCTTCAGGTTTGCATCGAGTACCTGCTGGCGGACTTCCTTCAGGATTTTCACGCCTGTTTCAACATGTTGCTCGACCGGACCTTCCGGCATGGAGTACCGATCGCTGGCCAGCAGCGCGCGGACCATGGTCGCGCCCATAGCCTGCGCGCGCTCGATGTTCTTACGCAGCGTTGCGACCGACTGCGGAATGCCCGCGGGAGTTTTCGGCAGCAACGCGCTGCCGCCGGTTTCGATATGCAGTTGCGCATCCTTCGCCCAGGAACGCACTTCGGCCCAGTGCTTCGGATCCATCACGCCCGGGTCGAGCGAGTCCTGCAGGAAGATGGCGTCCAGTTTTTCTTTGATGCAGTAATCGAAAAGCTGCTGGTCGTTCCAGTGTGAGAAGCGCAGACAGTAGGTGTTGATCCCGAGCCGCCACTGGCGCGGGGCAGCAGCCTGAGCGAGGCCGGGGATCGTGAGGGCAAGAGTGGAACGCAGAATGTCGCGGCGGTTGAGCACGCTAATAATCTACAGCAGTGTCTACCGCTCCGGCTGTACGTCCGATTCGTCGAGCCGGACACTGGCAGATTCGCGGCGCGCGGTGTTTTCAAAGTCGAAACCGGTGATGCCGACTCCCGGCCTGAAGCGAATGCATTCGAAGCCTTGCGCGCTGCGTCTCGTAATCTGATACTCGGCCCCTGTCATTGAAGTCGCCCAGCATGATTTGCACGATGGGTTCGGATCAGGATTAACCGGAAGAGCCGTATCGAGCAGGAACTCTGAATCCCGAAAGAGATCTTTCAGCGAGTCGGCTGGATCCTGAATCCGCATTCGCACCTCAGAGCTTCTGACCGAATCCGTCGCATACATCGACTGACCAACACGCGCGATCACCTGATCGCCCGGGCCGTCTGAGTGGTCCATCAGGCCGAGCGGACTGCCACGCACCCACGCCGCCCGTACGGCTCCCCTGTCCAGAACTTCAATCACTTCCATGTGAAGCCGCACAGCTTGTTTCCCCGGATTCCCTTGCAGTTTCGCCGTTCCGGAATACTCCCACCGCGAATGGTTTGTGAGCGGAAAGATAGCTGGTTTCGGAGTCGGCTGCTGTGCCACACAAAGGGGCATAGCAATGCTGATGGCGAACAATAAACGTTTCATATTCTCCCTGGTGCTTACTGGCAACTTTCAAGCGGAATACTGCGATAGCTCAAAGAAAGAGGCAGGGAGGTGAGCGGCCGCTCTGGGTCCGGCCGTGGAGTGTTGCGATCTTTGAACGGACCGCGGCTGACACTCCGGAATCGACAGTGTCAGGGCCGGCAATCCGGAATGAGGTTCCGAATGTTGCTGCAAGCTCCCGATGCGCGG
>JAUZEU010000241.1 GCA_030838885.1 Bryobacterales bacterium
CGATGTCTGCCCTTTGCAGCCCTCAAACATATACACTGCCAGGTTTTTCAATAAAGATCCAGGTCTAACGTGAAGATTCTTAGAGGTTTTTTCCTTGGCCCTTTTTCGACCACCTGAACTGTTACCCCCGGAGATTGATCCCGAGAATCCGATCCCACTCTCCCTCCGAAATATCGGCCGCAGCCGTCACCGGCTGTTCGATACCAGCGTTGTTGAAGGCAACGTCCAAACGTCCGAACGCTTCGATTGTTCTGTTGAGTGCAGCTTCGACGTCGCTAGCCTGCGCCACGTCGCACCGCAGCGCGAGCGCCCGCGCCCCGAGTTCCTCGATCATCCGGGCCGTTACTTCATTGCCCTCCTGGGAAACGTCAGCCACTACGAGGCTTGCGCCCTCGCGCGCAAAGGCCACGGCCGCCGCACGGCCGATGCCGTTGGCGGCTCCTGTGACAAATGCCACTTTGCCCGTGAACTCTCCGTTCGTTCTTGTCAGCACTTCTTTGTTCCTCTCGTTATGGTGCTTTTCATTGGTCTATCTGCGCCTTCGTGTGGGGCTTGCAGGCCGTGCTCGTGGATGCCAGGTTGTGCCCTTAATTCCTGACGGTCGGCAAGCCCCGCTCCGATGGGGACCCGGAACCAGCCCGCGCGCCTGGGCGTCATAAGCCATGGCGCGAAGTGCTCCGCTGTGATGGGTGTATTCGCCCGCTGATAGAGAGGCACAGAGAGCCGAGGCAGCTCGAATCCGATGGCGGCGGAACTGGGTTCTCATGCCTGGATCGCCTTGATCAGCGGCAGTTCGCGAATCCGTTTCCCCGAAAGAGCGAAGATTGCATTCGCGATGGCCGGCGCGACCGGTGGGACGCCGGGTTCGCCAACGCCTCCGGGCGCGGCATCGCTCTCCACGAGATCTATCCAGGTACGCCGCGGGGTCTCACCCATCCGAACAATGCGTCCACCGCCGCGGAAGTTCTCCTGTTCGATCGCCCCGTTCTTCATAGTGATGCCGCCGTACAGAGCCAGGCTCATCCCGAAGACCACCGCCCCTTCCATCTGGGCGCGGACCCGATCGCTGTTGACAAGCGTGCCGCCGTCAAAAGCCAGCCACACCTCGTCGACCGCGAAGGTGCCGTTGGGTCTCTTCAGAACGGAAGCCACCACGGCCGTGTAGCTGAGGAAACTCCGGTGCGCCGCCAAGCCCAGAGAGCGGCCGTTTTTCCGGCGCTCGGTCCAGTGTGCGGCGCGAGTCACGCGCTCGATCACGTTTCGCAGGCGCCCCACATCGACGGGGTGCTTATCGAGCGGCTGCCCATAGTTCGGCATTTTCTCGACACCAAGGTCCGACAACGACATTTGCCTCGCTGGGCCGAGGATCTCCAGCCAGACGTCGCGAGGGTCGGCATTCTTCGCTTGAGCAAGTTCGTCCACGAAAGACCCAATCGAGAAGGCCTGAAAGATGTTGTATACGGACCGGAGCCAACCGATACGCGTATGTGCCGTCGCGTCGCAGATTTCGGCCGTGACATTCGGCACCGCGAGTCCGAGATCAAGCACGCCTTGTTGCAGGTCGTCAATCCCCGGCCGCGCCGGGCCGCCGAATAGACTGCTGATCGACGGGAACGCCGTCCGGTGCCGCCACGCGATCACCTTTCCATTTGCGTCGAGTCCTGCGGTGAGCAGGTTCGTGCTGACCGTGTTTACGTAGTCGTGGCGAACGTCGTCTTCGCGGGTGAACTGTACGCGGACAGGTGTTCCCATCCGCCGCGACAGCAGCGCAGCCTCGGAACTGAAGTCCGCTTTCGACTTTCGTCCAAACCCGCCGCCCAGAAATGTCACGTGGACCCGGACCTTCTTCGGCGTGGTCCCCAGCACCCGGGCGACCTCGGTCTGTACGGCCTGGGGGTTCTGGGTAGGCACCCAGACTTCACACATATCGCCGGTTACCGATGCCACAGCGACCACCGGCTCCATCTGCATATGAGGTAAGTGCGGGACGTGATATTCGGCCTCGACACGCCGGGCGGCGGTTCTCAAGACGGACTCCGTATCACCCACCTTGCGGGCGACAGTTCCCGGTACAGACACCGCCTTTGAAAGTGTCCCGCGGTAGCGGTCCGAATCGTAGCTGGCGTTCTCCCCGCCGTCCCACGTGACGTCCAGAGCGGCGCGTCCTCGCATGGCGGCCCAGGTGTGGTCAGCCACCACCGCGAGACCACCCCAAGGCTGGAACTGGTACGGCGGCTTGGGCTGCGGCATCTCGATCACCTTGCGGACGCCCGGCACAGCTAATGCTCGCGCCGGGTCGAAGCGCGCAACTTTGCCGCCCACCACGGGCGGCCGGGCGATCACTGCGGTGAGCATCCCGGGCAGCCTGACGTCCGCGCCGTAGACTGCCTTGCCGGTTACGAACGCAGGCCCGTCGAGGAGGGGCAGTGACTTTCCGAGGTGAGCCAACTCAGTGCGTGGCCGAAGCACGACCTCCGCCTTAGCCGGAACCTTCTGCCTTCCCGCCTCAAGCGCCAACTCTCCGAAGCCGAATGCACGTCCGGTCGGCAGATGGGTAACCTGATGCTCCTTCGCGATGCAATCTCCCGGTGGTATCTTCCACCGATTCGCCGCCGCAGTGATGAGCATCATCCGGGCTGTTGCGCCCACTCGCCGCATGTCGTCGAAGATGGAACGGATGCTGTTCGACCCGTCAGTGTTCTGGTCCCCATAGGCGGCATTGGCGTCACCCTGGAGGATCTTCACCCGATCCATCCGGGCGCCAAGCTCGTCAGCGATTAGCACAGGCAGTGAGCTGCGGATACCCTGTCCCATTTCCGAGCGATGGCAGACGATGGTTACTGTTCCGTCAGGCCCGAGGTGGATGAAAAGGTTGGGGTTGAGGCCTGGAGCCTTCGCTTCGATGGCGTCCGAGCCAGTCACGGGCTTTGGCCCAGTGGGCCGCCCTGGTTCGTTCGTAGGCCGGTGCTGAGCCTGCGTGGGGAAGCAATAGCCGAGTGCGAAACCGCCCACCGCGAGATTCAACCCGCGCAGGAAAGATCGCCGGGGGATGAGGAACCGTTCGCCGCTCATCGAAGTCCTCCTGAGGCCTTCTTGATCGCATCGCGAATTCGACCGTACGTGCCACACCGGCAAAGATTGCCGGCCATGGACTGCTCAATCTGCGCGTCGGAGGGATTGGGATTCTTCTTGAGAAGCGCTGCGGCAGTCATCTCCTGCCCCGCCTGGCAGAAACCGCACTGAGGCACGCCAAGTTCTACCCAGGCCTGCTGCAACGGGTGACTGCCGTCCGGCGAGAGTCCTTCGATGGTGATCACCTCTCCATCCGCTGCGCGCTGGATCGGCGTCACGCAGGAGCGGACAACCTGGCCGTTGAGATGCACCGTGCATGCGCCGCAGAGCGCTTGCCCACAGCCATATTTCGTTCCGGTCAGGCCGAGCACGTCGCGCAGCACCCAAAGCAACGGCATCTCGGGATCGACGTCGAGTTGACGTGCCTCGCCATTAATACGAATCGTGAAATTCACGGTCTCGCCTCCTCGCTCGGACACTCGGCCCCTGTCTGAACCCACGCGGCGATGATGGCGCCGAACTGCTCCTGAGTGCCAGGTGCGGGTTCGCGATCAGCGCCAGGAAACCAGCCCCACCCGACGAGTTTGTCGTGCCCGTTGTGCTCCACAAGATCCTTCAGCGACTTGCCGCCATTTCGCTTTGGATCTTTCATCTGCTCGCAGACATAACTCGGGGTCTTTCCCACCCACGCCATCTCACGCGGCGCAAGGTGCCACTTGGGGGCGCCTGGGACGCGGGCGAGCACAAGGTTGTGCTCCTGATGACACCCGGTACACTCCATCCCCACCACACCCTGACTATCAGGTCCGCGGGTCACCGGCGGCTGGTGAGGGCTCATTTCCATACCCTGAGCGGGTACATCTCCATCCGGGTGACAATTGGCACACCGGG
>JAUZEU010000025.1 GCA_030838885.1 Bryobacterales bacterium
CAGAATCGAAATGCACCTGCGTTCACGCGTCGCGCAAAAGGTCCGCATTTCAGCTCTTGGTCTCAATTTATCCTTTCAGGAAGATGAAACCATCTTCACGGAGTCGTCCTATAAATTCCGCCGTGACGACATCTGCGCCATCGGTGAAAAGGCTGGCTGGAAAACAGTCCGGCAATGGACAGACAGCGACTGGGGCTTCGCGGAAACCCTGTTCGTCGCTTAGATGCCCGGCCTGATCGAGTTCCGCAACGCGACTTACCGCATCGGCGAGAGAACCATTCTCGACAAGCTCACGCTCAGCGTGGCGGCGGAGGAAACACTTGTTTTGCTGGGGCGCAGCGGCTCGGGAAAGACTACGGCACTGCGGCTCGTCAACGGCATGATCCTCCCCACCGGAGGTGAGCTTCTGGTGGACGGCAAAGCCACCGCAAACTCCGACCTGATCGCACTGCGCCGCTCCATCGGCTATGTCATACAGGAGAGCGGCTTGTTTCCTCATTTCACGGTAGAGCAAAATGTCGGGCTGGTGCCCCAGCTTGAATCATGGGCGCCGGAGCGCATTGCCGCACGCGTACGCGAAATGCTGCAGAAGGTTTCCCTCCCGCCTGATGAATTCGCGCAGCGCTTTCCCAGACAGCTCTCCGGTGGACAGAGACAGCGCGTAGGCGTGGCCCGCGCCCTCGCGGCAGACCCCAAAGTACTCCTCTTCGATGAGCCCTTTGGCGCGCTCGATCCAGTTACCAGGCTCGATCTGCAGCGCGAGTTCCTGCGCCTTCGGGCGGAACTCGGCAAGACATCCGTGTTCGTGACTCACGATGTTCGCGAAGCCATAAAGCTGGGCACCCGGATCGCCTTACTCGATGCCGGGCAACTGCGCTTCATCGGAGCTCCTGCAGAATTCCTCGCCTGCCGCGAACCCGAAGCCCGAGCATTTCTCGAGGTGTTCGAAGATGCTCAGTGACGTTTTGCAGGACCTCCTGGAAGAAGGCCTCCCCTTACTGCTCGAACATCTCGTGCTGGTGCTGAGCTCCATTCTGATCGCGTCTGCAATCGCTATTCCGCTGGGTATTGCGGTCGCTGGAAACGCCCGATGGCGCGGCCTCGCCATCGGCATTGCCAACATTGGCCAGACCATCCCGAGCCTGGCGCTCTTCGGCTTCCTGATCCCGATTCCCTATATCGGCGGCATCGGGCAGCACACGGCGATTGTGGCGTTGGTCGTCTATGCACTGTTGCCAATCCTGCGGAGTACTGTAACAGGGATCCTGGGCGTCGACCCGGCCGTGCGCGATTCCGCCGTGGCCATGGGCATGACGAACCGCCAGATCCTGCGCAAGGTGGAATTACCTCTCGCAGCGCCCGTCATCCTCTCAGGCCTGCGCATCGCCACCGTCACCACCATTGGCACCGCGACCATTGCGGCAGCCATAGGCGCGGGCGGTTTAGGTGTGTTTATCTTCCGTGGAATCGCGTCCGTCGACAAGGTCCAGATACTCGCCGGAGCAATTCCCGCGGCCCTTCTGGCGTTGGGGGCCGATGGTCTGCTGGGATGGATCGAGAGACGATGCGTTTCCGTCTGATTATCTATGTCGCCGCCGCGATCCTCTGCACAGCCTGCATCAGGGAACCCCGCGTGCGCGTCGGTTCCAAGAACTTCAGCGAGCAATTGGTCCTGGGTGAAATCGTAGCGCAGCACCTGGAAAACCGGCTGCACGGGCACGTCAGCCGCAAGCTGGATCTCGGAGGCACCCTGTTGGCCCACCAGTCTCTGCTGAGCGGCGAAATCGACGTTTACCCAGAGTACACGGGCACCGCTCTCACAGCCGTACTAAAACAGGCGCCCCCGGCAGACCGCACGAAAGTCCTGGAGCTCGTTCGCACCGGTTACGCGCGGTGGCACGTGGAATGGCTGCCGCCTCTCGGCTTCGAAAATACCTTCGCCATGGCCATCCGCAAAGAGGACTCTCCCGGCGCAACCCTGACCGACGCCGCACGTTCCAGAAGCTGGCGTCTCGGCGCTGGCTATGAATTCGCGCACCGCCCCGACGGACTTCCGGGCCTGCTCTCCACATACAACCTGAAAATGAGCGGCTTACCCAAAACCATGGATCTCGGCCTGTTGTACCAGGCGCTGATTCGTAAGCAGGTTGATATGGTCGCTGCCAACAGTACGGACGGTCTGCTCTCCGTGCTGCCCCTGCAGGTGCTCCAGGATGACCGGCACTACTTTCCGCCCTATGAATGCGCGCTGGTAGTGAGACAGGAAGCGGAGCGACAGTTTCCCGGCCTCCGACCCGCCTTACAGGAACTCTCCGGACGCATCGACAGCAACACCATGCGCCGCCTCAATTACGAACTGGACGGAAAGCACCGCCCGGCCAGAGAAATTGCAAGAAATTTCCTGCGCTCCACGGGCCTGAACTAACCGCGCGCTCAATCCAGATCGATATCGCGTGGTTTCTTACCAAACTCCGGGTTTTCTTTCGCCTGCTTCAGAAGCTCGTCGAACTTCCGGTTGAGCACCTGGCCCTGATTTTTCTCCGCCGCGAAGGACTTCTGAAAAGCGTCCTCCCGCCGGCTGGCCTCGCCTTTGTGCTTCGCCACAGCCGCGGCGAAATCCTCGAATACAGGAGCTTTCTGATGCTCTTCATGCGAAATTACCGCCCTGAGTTCCGGGTCCACCTTCAGCTTCGACTCGCAACAAGGGCACGTCACCTCAAAAAGGGGGCTGGGCATATGAATATTATGACTCGCCACAAACATCCAAACCCACAGAACACATGCACCTCTTCTCCCCCTTAACAATCCGCGGCATGGAACTGCCTCACCGAATCGGCGTTTCGCCCATGTGCCAGTACTCGAGCAAAGATGGCTTCGCCACAGACTGGCATCTGGTCCACCTGGGCAGTCGCGCCACTGGCGGCGCGGCGCTGGTCATCGTAGAAGCCTCCGCAGTTACCTCCGAGGGCAGAATCACACCCGGTGATATGGGTTTCTGGAAGGACGAGCACATTGCGAAGCACCGGCAGATTATCGAGTTCGTACACTCCCAGGGAGCGCGCATAGGCATCCAGCTTGCGCACGCCGGTCGCAAAGCCAGCATGGGCGTGCCGTGGGGTCCGGAACGTGTTATGGGACCAGATGAGGGCGGCTGGACAAACGTGATGGCCCCCAGCGCTATCCCCTTCTCCCCGACGTATGCGCAGCCACACGCTCTCGAAACCGCGGGCATAAAGAAAACCATCGATGCCTTCCGTGCGGCCGCACGCCGGGCCGTCGAAGCAGGTTTCGACGTGGTCGAGATCCACGCCGCTCACGGCTACCTCCTGCATGAGTTCCTCTCACCCCTGAGCAATCGCCGAACGGACGAGTATGGTGGGCCGTTCAAAAACCGCATCCGCCTTCTGACGGAAGTTGTGGACGCCGTAAGGCAGGAATGGACAAGGACGCTGTTCGTCCGTATCTCGGCAACCGACTGGGCTGAAGGCGGGTGGACAATCGACGACTCTGTCGAACTCTCAAAAATCCTGAAGACCCAGGGAGTCGATCTGATCGATGTATCTTCCGGCGGTCTCGTGCCAAACGTGAAGATCCCCGCGGGACCCGGCTATCAAACCCCTTTCGCCGAACGCATCCGGAGGGAAACGGGCATCCTGACCGCCGCGGTCGGCTTCATTGTCGATCCCGCGCAGGCGGATCACATCATCCGTAACGAACAGGCCGATCTGGTGCTGCTCGCGCGCGAAATGCTGCGTGATCCTTACTGGGCCGTGCACGCCGCCGAGCATTTGGATAAGAAAACGTCATGGCCTGTGCAGTATTTTCGCGCCGCTCCGTCGGGCTCCACTCCGCGCCCCACCTGGTAAACACCATGGGGGGACGAAGGCCGAAGCTGTCACCTGCTTAGAACTCCGCGAGTGACGGTCGCAACGCTTTCCCATCACATTAGAAGATTGAGACCGCGGGGCTGATCTCGTTTGTGTGAGAGGGAAGATTCGCGTGCGGAACGCGTGGTTCAGGGCGATATCAGCAAAGCCCTCTCCAGCAAAGCACTGAAACTCATAGGAAAGTACAGCTACGGAATGTATGTGCTTCACCCATTCGTAATTTCATGGCTGCTTACGACCGGGATCACATACAGCATATTCGGACTCTTTACGTGCATAATCCTGACCTGCGTTGCCGCGGGGCTGTCATGGTTTCTGCTCGAGAAACGGTTTCTCACATTCAAGCGCCGCTTCGAATATGATTCACGTCCGCAGTCACACAGTAATACCGGGCAGAGACTCACTGCCGGGGTCAGCCGATAAAGGCCGTTGTGACCGTGGCCGTTTTCCTCACCTCGTGCTCGACTCAGCAGCCCCCCACGCCACCACGAAGTTACACTTTTATAACCCAGACTGCTGGAGAAGAAGATCTGCCTCCTCGCTTCTGCGGAGTCGGAAGTACAAGCCTCCGGGCCCACTTCGTCCATAGCATCTTTTCAGACAATTACCACACCACAGTAGCCGTAAAAGTCGACCAAAATCAGCCGAAATGGACTGCAAAAGAAGTCACCCTCATGCTCTGAAACATGGTCGGTGAGGAAGACGGTGCGCCCATCAAACCCCATCAGCTCCGAGACGCCTCGGCTATCCATTACTCATCGGCGGCACCCCGCCGCAACACCTTCGAAATCGCCTTCAGCCTTCAGGGTGCTGGTAACCAGGGCGAAAATCGGCGATCATGTCGATGAGGCCTTCCTGTACCTGACTTCCCGAATTCTGAAAGCGCGCCATGACAACTCCGACGAAGAAGCCGCCATTGCCGACCTCCCTGGTGCGCTCCATCTCGCAGCGTTTGAACAAGTCTCAGAAAACCTCTTTCGCCCCATCGGGCGCCTGCCCGCCTGGCTGCAATCGCCCGTTGGCGGCCCCCTCAACCTGCCGGACCTCTTTCCCATCCTGAAACTGTTTCTCCCCGAATGGCAAACCAAATGGCAAGGCCTTTCAGACGTCTGGACCGAACCCGACTCCAATGGCCACGACCAGAACATCCAGGCGGTCGCCACCGAGGTACACGGCCGCCGCTTCATCGTTCTGAAAACGCTGCCGGAAGCTCTCTACAACTGCCAGCAACTGGCGCATGATTTGGAATTGGCCAACGAAAAGGCAGAGCACCTCAGCCGCGAACTGGAAAACAAACGCCAGGAAGTCGAACGAGCCACTCAGGCCAAAAGCGAATTCCTCGCCCACATGAGCCATGAGATTCGCACGCCTCTCAACGCCGTCATTGGCATGGCCGATGTGCTTTCCGCCGGCTCTCTCACCCCTGAACATCGACGTTGCGTCGAGGTGTCGCAACGCAACGGCATCGCGCTGCTAAACCTCATCAGCGACATTCTGGATTACGCCAGAGTCGAATCCGGCAAAGTAGAACTGGAAACCACCGAACTCGACCTTCGCGAGGTCATCGCGTGCGCTATGGAAGCTGTAGAGGCAAAGGCTTCCGCCAAAGGGCTCTCGCTGCGTTCCACTATCCAGTCAGGAATGCCCATCCTCCTGACTGGCGACCCCAACCGCCTCCGCCAGATTCTCATTACTCTGCTCGGAAATTCGATCAGGTTCACGGAGAAAGGCAGTCTCGAAGTACGCGTCGAACCTGATCCCGAAGACCACAGCGCTGGCCGCTTGCGATTCGCCGTGACGGATACCGGTATCGGAATCGCGCCCGATAAATTGAAGGCCGTCTTCGAGTCCTTTACGCAGGCGGACAGCTCGACTACCCGAAAGTACGGCGGAACTGGACTTGGCCTCGCGATTTCGAAGCAACTGGTGGAACTGATGGGCGGGCGCATCTGGGTGGAAAGCACTCCGGGCGTAAGCAGCACCTTCTTCTTCACCGCCAGCTTCGGCGTGCAGTCAATTCAGCCCGGCGCCGTCACCACACCCGCGAACCGGGTCCAGCATTCCGCTCTCCACCTCGATCCCGACGCGCTCCAGGGCCGCCTTCGCGGGATGAGAATTCTGCTCGTGGACGATTCCGAAGACAACCGCTTCCTCATTCTTTCCTATCTCAGCCGCACGGGCGCGGCAGTCGAAATCGCCGGGAATGGCGCCGTCGCGGTTGAGATGTTTCAGGCGAAGACCTATGACCTTGTTCTGATGGACGTGGAAATGCCCATCATGGACGGCTATGCCGCCACCCGCATCATCCGCGATCTCGAGCGGGCCGGCAAAACCACACCCACCCCTGTTCTTGCGCTGACAGCTCATACCTTCGCCGACATGGCGGCGAAGAGCCTCGAAACCGGCTTCACGGAGTTGCTCACCAAACCGATTCGCAGCGCAACCCTCCTGCGCGCACTTGCGAAGTATGCCCCGGCGGATCGCCCCAATACCTGTGCCGTTGCGGATATGCCGTCAATAAAGATCCTCGTCGAAGAAGGTATGGAGGATGTCGTTCCCGGCTATCTGGAACGCCGCCGCAGCGAGGTTGCCATTTACAGTGACGCCCTTGCAAGGGGCGATATGGAAGCAATTCGCATGTTGGCCCATCGCATGAAAGGCACGGGTACCGGCTACGGCTTTCCAGTACTGACGCAACTGGGCGGCGCGATCGAAGAGGCGGCCAAAAATAATGAATTGGCAGAAATTCAGACCCGGATTGACGAATTTTTGGGGTATCTTCAACGTATCGAGTTAGAGTACAAATAGTCACGCTACATGCTTGTACGCTTTTGGGGAACTCGCGGATCGATCGCAACACCCGGTCCGTCCACAAACCGGTATGGTGGAAACACGTCCTGTGTTGAAATTGTAACGAGCGCAGGCAAGCGGCTCATCTGCGACTCCGGCACGGGCGCACGGCCCCTCGGCGCCTTTCTGCTCTCCAGTTCTCCGGGTCCACTCGAAGCCACGATCCTGCTCAGCCACACCCATTGGGACCACATCCAGGGTTTCCCGTTCTTCGCACCCCTTTTCATTCCCGGCAATCGCATTACGGTTTGCGGTCCCAAGGGTGCCCACGCCAGCCTGCCCGATGTTCTGGCCGGCCAGATGGAATACACATACTTTCCCGTGGAGCTGCAGCAATTGGGCGCATACATCGCCTATCGCGATCTCACCGAAGGGGTCCATGAAGTCGAAGGTGTTCGCGTCACCGCCCAGTTTCTCAATCACCCGGCAATCGCGCTCGGCTACCGCATTGAGGCCGATGGCGTTTCCGTGCTTTACCTCTGTGACCATGAGCCGTATTGGGAACCGTTGTGGCGTTCCGATGTCGAGCCCGGCAGCCTCGAAGCCATTCTGCATGATGGCGACCGCCGCCATGCCGCGTTCATGCAGAACGCCGACATTGTGATTCACGATAGCCAGTACACGCCGGAAGAATATCCCGCCAAGAAAAACTGGGGCCACAGCACCTACTCCTATGTGGCCCAAATCGCCGCTGCAGCCGACGTGCGGAAACTCTTTCTGACTCATCACGATCCCACGCACAATGACGATTTCCTGGACGCAATGGAAGCCAAAGCACAGCAGATCGCGGCCTCCCTCAATTCACCGTTGCAGATCAGTTGCGCCCGTGAGGGTTTTGAACAGATCGTTGTAAGCGGACCGGGGCGTCCGCTCAAAGTCAATGAGGTGGCAACCAGCGACCAGGCCAGCGAAGCTCTGGTGGTTCTGGTCATCGACGACGACGAAGAACTACGTGTGCTGGCCCGGAAGTGTTTGCGCAAGGCTGGCCACCATGTTCTCGAAGCATCCGGCGGGGAGCAGGGTCTCGCCATGCTTCTCTATGAAAAGCCCGACCTGATTCTGCTGGACTTGTTGATGCCTGCGCCGGATGGCTTTGCCGTTCTGGAGCGCCTGCGGGCTGATGCCACAACCCGGAACATTCCGGTTATCGTGCTCACCGCCCACGGAGACGAAGAAAGCGCGCGCAGGAGTTTCGAAGTCGGCGCGACGGACTTCCTCGGCAAGCCCTTTACCCCGCCACAACTGGATGCGCGCATGCGGT
>JAUZEU010000028.1 GCA_030838885.1 Bryobacterales bacterium
GAATAACGTCATTCCGCAAAACCGGATTAATACAGTCGGGCTTAACATCGCCAGCAACTTCCAGCCGGCACAGACTGCTCCGGCGTACTACGGCGCGAATAACGTTACGGCTTCCGCGCAGCTGCCCGCCCGGGCCGTTCAGTACACCGGCAAACTGGATGAAGACTTCACGAGCAAGTGGCGCGCGAGCATCAGCTATCTTCGCTACTACTCGCTTGAGCCGGGCAACACGTGGTTTCCCACCGTTTCAAGCCCGGACCAGTGGCGTTTACTGCGGCGCGTCGATTCCACCCAGCTGAACAACCTGTATACTCTCAATCCGACCACCATCCTGACGGTTCGGTACGGCTTCAACCGCTTTCCGAATTACAGTTACGACGTAAGCCAGGGTTTTGATCTCGCAAGTCTTGGCTTCAGTCCCTCTTTAGTGAGTCAGGTTCCCAAAGCACTTTCACAGTTCCCCTACGTTTCGATGACGAACCTGTACAGCCTGGGCGTAGATGACAACAATTCCTTTTACGTTCATGCCTCGAATAACTTCAGCACCAGTGTTGCGAAGTACCTGGGAAGGCATAGTCTGAAAGCCGGCTTCGACTACCGCAAAATCAAAGCGGCCGGCAACGATGCCAACAACGCCGGGGGCTCTTATTCCTTCAACGGCATCTTCACAAAGTCCACTCCCACCAGCGGCGGCGCTGGCGGCGCGGACCTGGCGGATCTCCTGCTTGGTTATCCCTCCGCCAGCGCTATCTACACCTCGACCAAACTGACCGACATAGCGAACTACTATGGCGCGTACATCCAGGACGACTTCCGCATGTCCAGCAAGCTGACTCTCACTGCGGGTCTGCGCTGGGAGCACGAAGCGGGCTTGTCCGAAGCCAATAACGGCATCGTCGTGAACTTCGACGGCACCGCGGCGAATGCCCTCGCTGCGAACGTAACGGGTATTCAGCCCAAAGGCCAGGTGATCTTCGCCGGCACGAACGGAAAAACCACGGTCGGCAATCCGTACAGCAGCAAGTGGGGGCCGCGTGTAGGTGCAGCTTATCAGTTCGATTCGAAGACGGTGGTACGAGCTGGGTATGGCATATTCTTCGCACCCCAGTTTGCGCTGGGTTCGCCCATCGCAACTGTCGGATTCAACCAGACCACCACCTACGTTGCATCCACCGACAACAATCAAACGTCTGCGGGATCACTGACCAATCCGTACCCCAACGGGATTCTGCAGCCGATTGGTACCAGCCAGGGAACCGCGACCGGAATCGGCAACAGTTTTACCCTGGTAGATCCTCACGCCCGGTCACCCTACGTGCAGCAGTACTCGGTCGACATTCAGCGTCAGCTTCCGTTCGGCATCGCCGCTGAGATCGGCTATGTAGGTTCGAAGTCGAGCCACCTTTCTCTGGGTTCTTCCAGCCTGAATGGAAATGCCCTGAACCCCTCACTGCTTTCCATGGGTTCGGCATTAACGCAGTCCGTGCCCAATCCCTTCTTTGGTCACGGCGGCACCGGCGTCATCGGCACGGCCAGCGTTCAGCGGTCGCAGTTGCTGCTTCCGTATCCGACCTACGGCACGATCAACTACCAGTTCAATGACAACAACAAGGCGCTCTACCACTCTTTCATAGCGAAAGCGCAGAAGAGCTACAGCCAGGGCCTTACGGTGCTGGCAACGCTCACGTGGTCGCGGAACCGGGATGAAAGCTCCGGCGGTGTGGGCAACACATTGAACAGCGGCGCCAAGGGTCCCCAGAACCCTTACGATCTTGGTTCGGAGTACTCGTTCTCCAATATCGATTCACCCTTCCGGTTCTCAAGCGCTATCACCTACGAGCTGCCCTTTGGAAAGGGAAAGTCTTTCCTTACCGGCTCGGGTCTTTCGGACTACCTGGTCGGCGGCTGGGGCATCAACGCTGTCTCGGTTTTCCAGACAGGCTTCCCGCTGCAGATCACCCAGGCAACCAACTTCAACTCTGGTTTCGGTTATGCCAGCCAGAGGCCAAACGCCACGGGGATTTCGCCCGTCACCAGCGGCAGCCTGGAAGATCGCTTCAACAGCTACATCAATCCGGCAGCGTTCTCCACTGCCCCGCAGTTCACCTTCGGCAACATCAGCCGTACTCTGGACATGCGAGGACCCGGCCAGGTCAATTGGGATATGTCCGTGTTCAAGAATGTCGTCATTGGCGAGAAGCTGAAGGCGCAGTTCCGGTGTGAGGCGCTCAACGCAACCAACACGCCGCTCTTCTATGGACCGAACGTATCGTACGGCAGCAGCTCATTCGGCAAAATCACCACTCAGGCGAATTTCTCGAGACAGCTCCAGATGGCATTGCGATTCTCATTCTAAAAAGGGCGTCTGTGAATCGAAGTTGAGGACCAGGGGGCAGGTTATTCTGCCCCCTTTCTTTTTTGGGTAAATGGGGACACGCGGACACCCGAAGCTGTAAAACATTCGGGTCGTAAGGGGCTTTGGACACGCGGACCGCGTCTTCCCGGTGACGAATCGCTTCTGACGCGCGCAGCTGCACCTGCGTCTTCAACAGATTACTGCATGTTCCCTTTGTCCAGGATCATTCCATTGCCGTGAGTCCCATTTTTCAAATACACGTCATGGCGGTTTCTTTACACCTTCACCCGGCTGCGTTTGGTCTGTGATGTGCCGCTGTTGGTGCGCCTGGAAATACCTGGGGATGCTGCGTCTGCAGCCACATCCCACAAACCGCGGCCGTGAACGAGTGGTGGCCCCGCCGGCCCTACGCTCCGCCTTCCAGCGTCATCGTCCTGGGAGCAGCCCGGTGCGCCACCCCTTTATCCTCGTAAAGTTGTACGTCCGCGCGTGTCAGGAGGTCTTCCACACTCTCTCCTGCCCGCGCCTGCGCGACTCCTATGGAGGCACCTACTTCCACCTCCACTACTCTTCCTAAAACGACCACCCCGTGCCTGATCCGCAGCTTCACCCGCAATTTGGCGGCGCGCTGCTGCGCAGCTTCCTCGTTGCCATTCATCATCAGCAGAAATTCGTCTCCGCCCCATCGGCTTACCGCATCCGATGCACGCGCATCCTGGCTCAGGGTCAACGCAAACGTCTTCAGAACCTGGTCTCCAGCCGTATGGCCCCAGCGGTCATTTACCCGTTTGAAGCCATCCAGGTCCACCAGAATGACGCATACCAGACTTCCGGCGTCTATGGCCTTTCGCAGCCGCAATTCTCCTTCGCCACGGTTCAGCACGCCCGTGAGCGCGTCGATTGTCGCGCGATCCTCCGCCTGCTCCAGCCTCTTTTGGAAATCGCGAAGCTGAAGCTGCATTTCCGAGATCGACGATTGACTCTCGTGCCACATCGATTCCGCCGCGGATCTTAGCGCCCCTACTCGCCTGGTCAGCTCCGTGCGCATCCGGCCCAGATCCCTCCCGCGCGCCACATGCTGAAACTGAGCGGCAAACTCTTTCAATGTTGCCGAGTGGCTGTCGTTGTGTTCGCTGAGCGTTTCCGCCGCGGTCGCCAGGGTTGTGATGATGGCATGGAGGTCTTCATCCTTTTGTGCCAGAGCCTCGTCTGACCGCAGCCGGTAATCCTTAAGAACTTCGACAAGCACTCCCCGGCTGTTTTCGAACGCGCCAGGGTCGGAACCTTCGGATAACTCCCGATAAAGCCTTTGCACCCTGCGCCGGAGCTCCCCGGTCGCCTCCGCCGCAACCTCGATGGCGTGTTCCTGTACCGCATTCAGTGCTGCGAGATAGCAGGCACGTAGAGCCTGAAAGCGCTGTTCTTCCCGATTGAGCCCTTCTATCGTTTTCTTCAGAGAAAGCATTGCGTACGGTTCCCGAGCGGTCTAACTTTCAGAAATAGTGGGGAAAACTGCGGATTTTCTCATTTCTTTGTCACGCCGGCCTTCTCTCCCGCCTGTTTGTGTTCCATGTCTAAGGTCCGCTCAACGGCTTCTGCGCAACGGGAAAGCATTCCCGCCAGCGGACCCACGCCAGGTTGCTGCTTGCTCCCGGCTGGCCCGAACAGCAAAGCTGGTTCACCGGAGGCCGATTCCACGGAGCAGGGCTGGTCACCCGATTCAGAAAGCAGTCTGTTGGCGGACCGCAGCATTTGAGGAATCGACCCCTGCGGCAGTAATGAAAATGCTGTCATCAACCGGTCGAGTGCCCTCGCTTCGGCGGAGCCGCCCGAATCGACCGTCAGCTCCTTCCGGACCACCTGCTTACTGACAGAAGCCGCCGGCGCAGGCTGTGTTTTCCCCTGTGTACGCACGAGCAAAGCTGTGAGGCCCAGTGCCGTCGCGATCAGGACGGCGCACACCCCCAGCATGCGCCTCCGTTCCTGTCGCCCGGCCGCTTCAAGAATGATTGTGTGCCGGGCCGCTGCAGACAGGTTCTCGCTTAGCCCGGCAATCTGCGTTGAAAGCCGGCCTGTCTCGGCTGTGCGAAGTTTTTTTTCCTCCAGCAGTTGCTGCTCCGCAGCACGGAGCTGCCCCGTTGCACTTGCCGCTTGCTCTCGTGCGCGGGCGAGCGCCTTTTCCGATTCCGACGCAAGCTGCAGGGCACGCAGAGTCGTTTTCGACGACGGCTCAGAAGGCTGCCTTTCCTGCGGCGAACGCACCGTGGTTTTCCGTGCAACACCCGCAGGTTCCTTCCCATGTTCAGGCAGCAGGAACTGCGTCGCCTCTTCGCTCGCCGGTTCAGTCTCAGTTTTGCCGTTGTTGTCCGGTCGTACGTCCGCCGCAGCCATCCTCACCGTCCCAAGTCATGGAATTCTCGTGAGAATTACTATCGGCAGAACGGTGAACAAACTCCAGAGATGTTGCGGCTAAAACAGTCGGGTTCAGCGCCTGGTAATCTGCCCCGTGTGCTGCTCCTGACCGACTTCCGGCTGTGGTTCTGTTCAGGATGTTCCCTGAGCCTGCCGGGAACGCCACGCCGTTCGAATCGACCGCCGGAGGCCTCCTTATCGCGCCTTGCCAGCCACAGACGCGTCGCGAAATTCGACCGCCTTTTCCGGTCGGTGCAGGGCGAAGTAAATCTCAGCGAGATCGCTCCGCGCCGAATTCACCCAGCTGGCCGCAGGGTTGATCTGTTTTTTTAGAATCCGATGCCCTGCGGAAGTCTCTGCCTCTGCCTCCGCAAAGCGCTTCTGCCTCAGCAATGCCCTGCCCAGTTTGACTCGTGCGATTGCTGTATTCAGGTGATCTGCAGTGAGCGTCGAGGCATACATAGCCAGAGCCTCGCGGAAAAAGTGTTCGGCCCGAACGTTGTCTTTGTCGGCCATGTATGCACTGCCCAAGTTGGAGAGCGCAGTGCCGATCAGATAGTGTTTGCCTGCATAGACCTCGGCATAGATGTCCGCCATCCGGCGGAAGGCGGTCCGGGCATCGTCATAATGGCCCTGCATCACGGCGACGTTCCCCAGCTCATTGAGCGCAGAAGCCACCCGCGGATGCACTTTTCCAAACACACTCTCCTGAATGGCGAGTGCCCGATCCAGCAATTCCACGGCCTCCGGGAAGCGTTTTTGATAAACCAAAGCCCGGGCCACCATAGTAAAGCCTGATGCCGTGCGGTAATGGTTTTCACCGTAGAATGACCGCGTAATATCCAGGGCTTGCCGGTGGAATCGCTCCGCTTCTTTGTAGTTTCCAAGATCCTGCTGGATGGCGCCGAGATTTGCAAGAGCGTCTGCGACCCTGGGGTGGCGTTCCCCGTAAATCTGCCGGCTCACGGTCAGCACGCGGTTATTCAGAGCTTCAGATTCCTTGTAGCTCCCCGCATAGAAATGCACGTTAGCCAGTTCGTACAGGCTCGATGCCAGATCGGCGGGCGAGCCCCGCGGAACGGAGCGCAGCCTGACCGCTTCTTCGAGCACAGGAATCGCCTGCCTGTAGGCGCCCTTCTCTTCGAGGATCCGGCCCAGCGCATCCGTCGCGGCTGCCACCTCCGCGCGATCGGGGGGCAGAGCCCGGCGGCTCAGTTCGAGGGCTTCACGAGCCAGCCGCCCGGCCTCCTCCAGCCTGGCCTGGTCCGTTCGCAGCAAAGCGACCGATATCAGACTCTCCACCACATCTGCGGCATTCGGCACAGGCAGGGATTTACGTGTTTCCAGTGCCGAATTCAGCAGCGATTCTGCCTGGTCCAGACTACCGAGCTTCCGGTAAATGTCTCCAAGTGTTTGGTACAGCCCGGCCTGCGTGACGGCATCGTGATCAAGAGCCCGCGCCTCCTGCACACCCCTGTCAATCAGAGTGGATACACGCATGTCGTGA
>JAUZEU010000032.1 GCA_030838885.1 Bryobacterales bacterium
GATTACCTCTGGAGCCCCTGGCGCTATCAATACCTGACCGCTCCCCGCGCTTCTCAGGGCTGCGTTTTCTGTTCCATCCTTACCAGCAATCAGGATGAGGAGAACCTCATTGTGCACCGGGCGACCCACAACTTCGTGGTTCTGAACAAGTTCCCTTATACCAGCGGGCATCTCATGGTGGTTCCCTACGCCCATGCCGCCGAACTTTCGGCGATCACGGACGCGGCTGCAGCTGAGATGATGGCGTTAGCCCGACTGGCCGAGGGGCATCTCCGCTCCATCTACCGGCCCGACGGCCTGAACATTGGGATGAACATCGGGGAGAGTGCCGGGGCAGGCATCGCGGGTCACATCCACATGCACGCGCTGCCGCGCTGGCACGGAGACGCCAATTTCATGACCACAATTGCGGAGACGCGGGTTCTGCCCGAGGCGCTGGGGGTAACCTGGCGAAGGCTCAAGACTGCTTTCTCGCCTGGTGAGTGATATCATTCGAGTCCATGTTTCCTGAGCTGGTGGCGGAGTTTATTGGCACCCTTGTGCTGATCTTGTTTGGCAACGGGGTGGTTGCCAACGTGATCCTGTTCGGCACCGGGGTGCCGGGCGAGATCGTTCATGGGGGCTACACCAACATCACGATCGGCTGGGGGCTGGCGGTGACGATGGGCGTTTACCTGGCCGGGCGGATCTCCGGGGCACACCTGAATCCGGCAGTCACCATTTCACTGGCTATTTACCGCGACTTTCCGTGGCGCAAGGTGCTTCCTTATATTCTCGTTCAGACACTCGGGGCTTTCGTTGCCGCGGCGCTGGTCTACTGGAACTACCTGCCTGCTTTTCAGGCGTTTGACCCGGGACTGGAGAAGACGGCCGGTATCTTCACGACCTTTCCCGCTTTCCCGCTGGTACCGTTCGCAGGGTTGCTGGACCAGACCATCGGGACCGCCCTGTTGCTGATGATGATCCTCGCGATCACCGACGAGCGGAATCAGCCGCCCGGGGCAAATCTGGGAGCGCTCATGATCGGCCTGATCGTGGTGGCGATCGGGATGGCGTTTGGCGGGATGCACGGGTACGCGATCAATCCGGCGCGAGACTTTGGGCCGCGGCTGTTTACGGCGGTCGCCGGGTTTAAGAACAACGGACTAACGGACGGGGCGAAGGTGTTTTGGGTGCCGATTGCGGGGCCTATTCTGGGTGGGATTTTGGGCTGCGCGGCGTATGACTTTGGGATCCGGCGGTTTCTGCCGAAAGCTTAGGTGGAGGCCCCGGATTGCATCTCGGAGGAGGGTTGCAATCCGGGAGGAGCACTTCTTTTGCTGCTTACTGAAATAGTGCTGGAACGTATAGAAGTTCTCAGAACTATTTCGTGATCTCCGCTGCGCCTGGGCCGGGGATACAGCGGAAGATGTTGGGATCGATGTTGAAGCGCTGCTTGTAAGCGTCCCGCATGGCCTGCTCGAAGGCGTCCACCGCAGCGGGCGCTACCAGGTTTACGGTGCAGCCGCCGAAGCCGCCACCCGTCATGCGGGCTCCGTAGCATCCCTCCTTCGTTATCGCCTCGTCCACCAGGAAATCCACTTCGTCCGCAGTGATCGCGTAGTCCTGTTGCATGCTGCGGTGGGATTCCACGAAGAGCTGGCCCATGCGGGCCAGGTCGCCGGCAGCGGCGGCTTCGACAAAGCTCTCGACACGGAGGTTTTCCGTGACCACGTGCCGGGCGCGCTTCCTGACCTCTCCGGGCATAGGGGTCTTGAGGATCATCGCGAGAGTCGCGTCGCGGAGCGAGGCCACTCCCATGGCTTCGCTGGCGATCGCACATTCCTGGACGCGGATCCGATAGGCAGAGGCGCCCAGTTCATGCTTCACCATTGAGTTGATTGCGATGATCTGAACATCGTCGGGGAGTGTCACAGTAATGTGTTCGAGGCTGCGACAGTCGATCCGGATGGCGGCGCGGGGCTGGCCGAAGAGGGATACGTACTGGTCCATGATGCCGCTGGGCAAGCCCACGAACCCGGTCTCGGCACGCTGGCAGAGGCGGGCGAGTTCGAGGCGGTCGAATTCCCTGCCCTGCAGGAACGCCAGAGCTGAAGAGACTTCGAGTGCCGCGGAGGAACTGAGGCCGGAACCTTCAGGAACGTCACTGCGGATTTTGAGCTCGAGCGCTTCGAGCGGCACACCGAGCAGGGCGAGTTCCCGGGCTACGCCGGCAACATAATCGGTCCATTGTTTGCGTGGCTCGAGGGTGGCTGTTTCTTCGGGCGCCCAGGAAAGGGTGATGTTCCGGAATTCCGATGAGATGCGAAGGAGACCATCGGGCGAGGGTGACGTCTCGACATAAGTGGACAAGTGAAGGGCGATGGGGAGGACGAAACCGAGGTTGTAGTCGGTGTGTTCGCCGATAAGGTTGACGCGACCGGGAGCCCGGAATGTCCGGGGACCCTTCATACAGCGCGGCCCCGGCGGGCGAGGGCGAGGAGGAAGGCTCCGAAGGCGAGCATGACCAGGCCGGTGTAGAGGTCGACGTTCGCGTCGGTCATGGGCGCGTGCGGATTCGACGTGATGCCGAGGATAGTGAGGATGGCCCCGGTAATGGCAAAGAAGATTCCGGAGGGGAGTCTGAGATCTAGCATGGTGGGCCTCTTAGAGGAATATCAGATTCAGGAAACAGAGAGCCGCCAGCACGATAAGCGCCAGGGGCACGGGCCGGAGGTACCACCTGGCACCCTCTTCAGCATCGTGTTTTGTCAGGCCGTACACGAGACCGACCAACTGCGATTCCGGCTTCGGCTCGGTGGCGAGGCTGATGGCAATGGTTACCACCAGGCAGGTGGTCCAGGCGAAGATGGCGATCCAGAAATTCTGGGCCATCTGAGACGGAAAAATATGGAGCACAGCGAGACTACCACCTTTGCCCTCCGCAACCGATAGACAGAATGTGAGCGCTGCGGCAGCGGTGCCGGAGAGGAGGCCGAAGAAGGCCCCATGGCCCGTGGCGCGCTTCCAGAACATGCCGAGAAGGAAGGTGGCGAACAGAGGCGCATTTACGAACCCAAACACCAATTGGAGGAAGTCCATGATGTTGTTGAACTGAGCTGCAAGGTAGGCGGTGGCGATGGACAGGCCAATGCCGACGACTGTGGAAATGCGGCCGACGGTGAGATAGTGGCGATCGCTTTCGTGCGGCCGGAGGTAGCCGTGATAAATGTCGTAGGTAAAGACGGTGTTAAACGCTGTGACGTTGCCTGCCATGCCTGACATAAACGAAGCCATCAGAGCGGTGAGGCCCACGCCGAGGAGGCCGCTGGGATAGAACTGGACCATCAGGGTGGTGAGCGCCTGATCGTAATCGTAGCTGTCGCCTTTGGGCGGGAGCGCGTAGCCAGAACCCATCTTCGTCAGCGCGAGAGCAGCGATACCGGGCAGTATGACGATGAAGGGCATGATCATCTTGGGAAAGGCAGCCAGGATGGGGGTGCGGCGGGCGGCGGACATGGAGTTGGCCGCCATGGCGCGCTGAATAACAAGGAAGTCGGTACACCAGTAACCGAACGACAAAACGAAGCCAAGACCTCCGACGAGACCGAAGACTTCGACACCCATGGGGTTCTGGCTGGAGTCGCCTACGTAGCGCCATGCGTGGGTCATCACGTCCGGCAGGCGTTGCTGGATACCACTCCAGCCGCCAGCCCGGTACACCGACAGGATGGCGAGCGGGGAGAAGCCGATGACAATGAGGAAGAACTGGAGAACCTCGTTATAGATGGCGCTGGTGAGGCCGCCGAGGTAGGTGTACGCGAGTACGATAGCGGCAGAGAGGAGGACGGATGAGCTGAAGCTCCAGCCGAGCACGAGTTGGAACATCTTGCCCAGGGCGTACATGGAAATGCCGGACGAGAAGAGGGTCATGACGGCGAAGGTGATGGCGTTGAGGCCCCGCGTTTTCTCGTCAAAGCGCATTTTCAGGTATTCGGGCACGGAGCGCGCTTTGCTGCCGTAGTAGAACGGCATCATGAAGACCCCGACGAAGAGCATGGCTGGTACTGCGCCTATCCAGTAAAAGTGCGAGGTCATGATGCCGTACTTCGCACCCGAAGCGGCCATGCCGACCACCTCCTGGGCGCCCAGATTGGCGGCGAGAAAGGCGAGGCTGGTGATCCAGACCGGGACGTTGTGGCCCGCCGTAAGAAAATCTCCGGAGGAGGTGACGGATTTTCGGAGGTGCCACCCGATACCGATGACAAAGGAGAAGTAGATGATGAGGATGATGTAATCGACCGGGGTCAGATGCAACGGGGCGCCACCTTTCGAACGTGCAATTAGAGAGGTTAACCGTTTACATGACACAGCGCAAGTTATCGCCCGGAATCTGATGAACCGGGAGGCAGCGTAGACACCGAACTTCTCCCAGGACCCGACTTTCTGGCGC
>JAUZEU010000347.1 GCA_030838885.1 Bryobacterales bacterium
GGGGCAAGGACAGTATCGAGATGGGCGGTGGTGGCGATCAACGGGCCGGAGGGGTCGGCGTCCAGGGAGGCGAGAACATTGCCGGCGCGGTCGATACCGGTGTGCCAGCCGAGCGCTCGAAAATTCGAAGCCATCCACTCGGCGCGCTGCTGTTCCAGGAAAGTAGGAGCGGGGACACGGCAAAGCTGCAGGTGAATATCGTTCACCCACTGCTTTTCACGCGTAAACCATTGTAAGGCTTCGCGAATACCGGGGCTGTCGGCAACATCCCCGACTGCCGAAGCGACGGGCAAAAGATTGGCAGCCACCACTTGAGTGTAGCGTTCTGAGGTGGATGGCATCGGGTTTTGAGGTTTCATTCGTGCGATTGGCCGCTGTGTCGTAAGCCGGGATCTTGACCAACACTTAGCATGGGCGGGCGGAAAATCGAGGGTACGGAATGCTCATTCCGGAGTTAAGTTCTTTGGCTTGTGCTGGCTGGCGATATTTTCAGTTTTTGTGACCAGGGATTCGGAGAAGTGTCGCATCAAGGGCTGGCACGGCGGTGGATTCGCATGCGGCAGTCTGAGGGGGCCAAGGGCGCCCCGTTCGGGCAGCAGTTGATGGGTAACGCCATCACATGATCTAATATCACCCGGTGGTGACGCTCGACCATTCAACCGCATTACAGTTGAGCCGGGAAAGTGCGGTGGGAAGCCCTGCATACGGGGGCATGCGGATCACGGTCCGACGCGTTCCTGAATTTATTGGCGACGTATCCTGACCGGGCTGGACTCTTCGCAGAGTACCCGTTTCCCGAGCCAGAGGACATTCAACAGGCGCTGCGATATGCAGCAGCTGCCGTCGATGACGAGTTGCTTACCTTTGTTCGGGTAGCATGACGCGTATCCTGCTGAATCAGGGACTTGCCCCACGTGCAGCAGCAATTCTTAGACAAAATGGATTCGACGCGGTCCATATCGCAGAAATCGGGATGGAACGCGCGGAGGATATCCTCATTCCGGACATGGCCCCGACCGAGAAACGTATATGCGTGACTCTGGACCATGATTTTCATGCCCACCTGGCAACTGCCGGACACGGCGTCCTTCCGTTTATACTGCTCCGCGCAGAAGGGCTCGACGCCCAAAGCCAGGCGGACTTGATCCGATTGGTGTGCCTTCAGTGCCAGGCGGCTTCGGACCAGGGCGCCGCAATCTCGGCGGATTGCGGGCGGATTCGCGTCGGACGGCTACCGCTCGGGTAATGGCGATACGGCAATTTCGGCGCTAATCGCCGCGCTCAAAGTCAGGCAGATGATCTACTGAGACGATGGGCATAACAATAACGGGCGTTGAAGCTCGCGATATCCGGTTTCCGACTTCGCGGCAGCGAATCGGGTCAGATGCGATGAATGCCGACCCGGATTACTCCGCCGCTTATGTGGTTCTGAAAACGTCCGACTCTGCGCTGGAGGGGCATGGCCTGACCTTCACGATCGGGCGCGGCAATGAACTGTGTGTCGCGGCTATTGAGGCTCTGAAGCCGCTGGTGATCGGGAAGACGCTGGAATCGTTTACGTCTGACATGGGGGCGTTCTGGCGAATGATTACGGGTGACAGCCAGTTGCGCTGGGTTGGCCCGGAAAAGGGCGTCATTCATCTTGCGACGGCGGCGCTGGTGAACGCTGTTTGGGACCTCTGGGCCAAGGCAGAGGGCAAGCCGGTCTGGCGTTTGCTTTGTGACATGACTCCCGAGGAGATTGTGCGATGCATCGATTTCCGCTACATTACGGACGCACTTACTCCCGCAGAGGCACTTGCGATTCTGAGTGCGAATGCTTCGACGCGGGCGGTCAGGGTCGAAGAGATAGTGCGGGTCGGCTATCCGGCGTACACAACCTCTGCCGGGTGGCTTGGTTACTCCGACGAGCAACTGCGCCAGATCTGCCGTGACGCACTGGCGGAGGGCTGGACACATTTCAAGATCAAGGTGGGTGCCGACATCGAGGACGATATCCGCCGGTGTTCCATCATTCGCGAAGAGATTGGCGACCGGAAGCTCATGATGGACGCCAACCAGCGCTGGGATGTGGACGAGGCGATCGCGAACATGCGGCGTCTGGCACGCTTTCAGCCCTGGTGGATTGAGGAACCGACGAGTCCCGACGACGTTCTGGGGCACGCCGCAATTGCCCGTGCGATTGCGCCGATCGGAGTCGCGACCGGCGAGCATTGCCAGAATCGGGTGCTGTTCAAACAGTTACTGCAGGCCAGAGCGATTCAGTTCTGCCAAATAGACAGCTGCCGCCTGGGTGGAGTGAATGAGATTCTTGCGGTGCTGCTGATGGCGAAGAAGTTCGGGGTACCGGTTTGCCCGCACGCGGGCGGGGTGGGGCTTTGCGAATATGTACAGCACTTATCGATTTTCGACTATGTTTGCGTAAGCGCGTCGCTGGAGAACCGGCTACTGGAGTTTGTGGACCATCTTCATGAGCATTTCCTGGAGCCGGTGCGGATGAAGAACGGACGGTATATGCCGCCGGTTGAGCCGGGTTACAGCATTACGATGAAGGCTGCATCGCTGGATGAGCATGAGTATCCAGGCGGTGCTGCCTGGCGCAAATAAGGGGGGCGGCCCCGGCTAAATGATCCGGGGCCGCGACGCCGATTGAAAGCAATTAGAGCGTTTTCAGGTAGGCGAGCAGATTTGCTTTCTCTTCGTCCGTGAGCATGTCTTTGTACGCGGGCATCCCGTTGCCGCCTTCGTTGATTTTGGCTAACACGGTTGCGTCAGTGACCGGCTTGCCGTTGGAATCGAGCTTGGCCTTCTTG
>JAUZEU010000036.1 GCA_030838885.1 Bryobacterales bacterium
AGTAATCAGAATTGCCGGTTTCAATTGTTTCCACATGACTTATCCTTTATGCCAAATGCAGCAAGCCCAGGAGGCGGTCGATAATCCAGATACCAGGGAACGGCACGAGGACACCACCGAGTCCATAGACAAGCAGGTTGCGCCGCAGCAGAGCGCCTGCCGAGAGCGGACGGTATTTCACACCGCGCAGCGCCAGCGGTACCAGAACGATGATGATCAGGGCGTTGAAGATAACCGCCGAAAGAATCGCGCTTTCCGGAGTATGCAGGCCCATGATGTTCAGGCGGTTCAGGGCCGGATAAGTCACCGCAAACATAGCCGGAATGATCGCGAAGTACTTGGCGACATCATTCGCAATCGAGAAGGTGGTCAGCGCGCCGCGGGTAATGAGTAACTGTTTCCCGATGGCAACCACCTCAATCAACTTAGTCGGGTTACTATCCAGATCCACCATGTTACCGGCTTCTTTTGCCGCCATGGTGCCGGTATTCATCGCCACACCGACGTCCGCCTGGGCCAGCGCCGGTGCGTCATTCGTGCCATCGCCCGTCATGGCGACCAGCCGTCCGCCGGCCTGTTCCTTTTTGATCAGCTCCAGTTTGTCCTTCGGGGTCGCCTGGGCCAGAAAGTCATCCACACCGGCTTCAGCGGCGATAGCAGCGGCAGTCAACGGATTATCGCCGGTAATCATCACGGTGCGGATGCCCATCACCCGCATCTGCGCAAAGCGCTCCTTCATTCCGCCCTTGACGATATCTTTGAGATGAATCACGCCCATCACGCGGTCGTCCTGTGAGACCACCAGCGGCGTGCCTCCGGTTCGGGAAATCCCGTCCGAAATTTCAGCCGCATGCTGCGGGAAAGCACCACCCAGATCGATTACGTGCTGTTTCACCGAGCCGGTAGCGCCCTTACGAATCTGCCGTCCTTCGAAGTTGATACCGCTCATGCGCGTTTGTGCGGTGAAGGGAATAAATTCGGCTTCATGTTCGGCAATCTGCCGGCCCCGAAGCCCGTACTTCTCCTTCGCGAGAACCACGATGCTGCGGCCTTCCGGTGTTTCATCGGCAAGGCTTGAAAGCTGCGCAGCGTCGGCAAGTTCTTTCTCGGTCACGCCATCCACCGGGATGAACTCCACGGCCTGGCGGTTGCCGAGCGTGATAGTGCCGGTCTTGTCAAGCAGCAGTGTATTCACGTCCCCCGCCGCTTCCACGGCCTTGCCGCTCATGGCGAGTACGTTGTGCTGCATCACGCGGTCCATTCCCGCGATGCCGATGGCTGACAGCAGCCCGCCAATCGTGGTGGGAATCAGGCAAACCAGCAGGGACACCAGCACGATTACGCTGGGCACCACGCCTGCTTTCGCGGCGGCGACGCTGTACTGCGCGAAAGGCGCGAGCGTGATCACGGCGAAAAGAAAGATCAGCGTCAATCCCGCGATCATGATGTTGAGCGCGATCTCGTTGGGAGTCTTCTGGCGCTGCGCTCCTTCCACCAACGCGATCATACGGTCCAGAAACGTCTCGCCGGGGTTCGATGTGATGCGCACCTTGATGTAGTCCGACAGCACTTTAGTGCCGCCGGTAACCGCACTCCGGTCGCCGCCCGATTCACGAATGACCGGCGCGCTCTCGCCCGTAATGACGGATTCATCCACGCTGGCGATTCCCTCGATTACTTCCCCATCACCCGGGATCACATCGTCCGGCTCGCAGAGGCAAACATCGCCTTTACGCAGTTCGGAGGCGGGTACCATCGCGAACTTGCCATTGTTGGCAAGTTTCTTCGCCATCGCGTCAGACTTGGTCTTGCGCAGACTGTCCGCCTGCGCTTTCCCGCGGCCCTCCGCCATTGCCTCCGCAAAGTTCGCGAACAGCACGGTGAACCACAGCCACGCTGCAATCTGAACCTCAAAGAGAATGCCCCCACCTCCGGTCGCGATGCTGCGAAACAGCAGGAGGGTGGTCAACGCCGCGCCCACTTCCACTACGAACATCACCGGGTTCTTCGCGAGCGTTTTGGGGTTCAGCTTCACGAGAGAGTCGACTAACGCGCGGCGCACGATAGGCGGATCGAACAAAGGCCGCGCGCGCTTGCCGCGTGAAAGGCCCATGGCCGTGGAATCGACCGGGTCTCCCGCGGTCTGAATCTGACTACCAACTTCTGGTTCCTGCAATTGGACTGACATTTGGATTCTCCGGTTACAACATCAGGTGCTCGACGATCGGGCCGAGCGACAGGGCAGGGAAGTAGGTCAGTGCCCCCACGATCACCACCACGCCCACGAGCAGACTGACAAACAGCGGTCCGTGGGTGGGGAACGTTCCTGCCGATACAGGAACCTGTTTCTTGCCGGCCAGTGAACCCGCAATCGCCAGCAGAGGCAAGAGCATCAGGAAGCGGCCGATCAGCATGGCAAAGCCCAGGGTCAGGTTGTACCAGGGGGTGTTCGCACTGATGCCGGCGAAGGCGCTTCCGTTATTGCCCGTGGCGCTGGTGTAGGCGTACAGGATTTCGGTCAGGCCATGCGCGCCGGGATTATTCGTGTTCGCTGTGGCCGCGCCCTGCGCATTCCAGTAACTGTTCCTGGCAAATTCCACAACGGAGCTGGCGCCTGCGAAGAAGAGTATGCTGGCGGCGAGCACCAGCATGGCGATCATTGCCATCTTCACTTCTTTCTTCTCGATTTTCTTGCCCAGATATTCGGGCGTGCGGCCCACCATCAAGCCGGCAATGAAGACGGCGAGGATTGCGAACATCAGCATGCCGTAGAGCCCCGCCCCGACGCCACCGAAGACCATCTCGCCCAACTCAATGTTAAAGAGGGGGACCAGTCCGCCCAGGGGCGTGAAACTGTCGTGCATGCCGTTGACCGCGCCGCAGCTTGCGTCCGTGGTGACGGTGGCGAAGAGCGCCGAATCGGCGATGCCGAAGCGGGTTTCCTTGCCTTCCATATTGCCGCCGGGCTGCAGATCCGTAGCCGTCATTTCGACACCGGCTTTCGACAACATCGGCGTGCCCTGCTGTTCGAAGTGATACGCCGTCAATACGCCCGCAAACCACAGCACAGACATGGCAGCGAACAGAGCCCAGCCCTGCCGCGTGTCCCGCACCATCCTGCCGAACGTGTAAGTGAGCGCGCCCGGGATCAGGAAGATCAGGAACATCTGGAACATGTTCGTGAACGGGGTTGGGTTCTCAAACGGGTGTGCGGAGTTCGCATTGAAGAAGCCGCCGCCGTTTGTGCCGAGCATCTTGATGGCTTCCTGTGATGCGACCGGCCCCTGCGCAATGGTCTGCTTCGCGCCTTCCAGCGTGGTAACAGCCGTATACCCGTGCAGGTTCTGAATCACGCCCTGCGAACAAAGCACCAGTGCCGCGACTATGGAGATCGGCAGCAGGATGTAGAGGGTGGCGCGCGTCATATCCGCCCAGAAGTTGCCGATGGTTTGCACCGAGTGCCGCGCGAAGCCACGCACCAGCGCGACCGCGATGCCCAGACCAGCAGCGGCCGAGAGGAAGTTATGCACCGTAAGGCCCGCCATTTGCACAAAGTAACTTAGGGTCGTCTCGGGGACATAGCTCTGCCAGTTCGTGTTTGTGGTGAAGCTGACCGAGGTGTTGAATGCGAGGTCCGGGCTTACATTGTTCTGGCTCAGAGCCAGGGGATTGAAGGGCAGCCAAAGCTGCAGACGCTGCATAGCGTAGAGTAAAAGCGCGCTGAAGCCACTGAAGGCGAGCAGAGCGCCGGCATAATGAGTCCAGTGCTGCTCTTCCGGTTGCCTGTTAGTGTCGAGAGCGACTCCGCAGAGACGATATATTGACCTTTCGACAGGTCCCAGGAGTGGATGCAGCCACGTCCTGCGGCCTTCCATTACATGAGCAATAAAGGTTCCCAGCGGTTTGGCGCAGACGATAATCAACGCGAAGAAAATCGCGATTTGTAACCAGCCATTGGCGGTCATAGATAGTCTCCTTAGAACCCGTCTTAAAATTTCTCTGGCCGCAGCAATGCGTAGAGAAGATAGACGCAGAGCGCCAGAGAGATCAGACCGGCAAACACGTATTCCATTTGTTTTGTTCCTCCTGAACCGCTAGAGCTTTTCGCAGGCTTTTGTAAATGACCAGGCGAGTAAAAAAAAACCGACAATCAACAGGGAGTAAATAGCATCAGGCATGGGGAGTCTCCTCATCGGGACGTGCGTAAACCAGCACCACCTGGTGCCCACTGCGGCGCAGTTTAGCCGCAAGCGACTCGCTGCGGGTCCTCCAGGGGCGGCATTTCGAGGCGAGGATCACGATGGAACCCGGCCCCAGTGCACGCATCAGGTCCGGTTCATACTCGCGAGCCAGCAGGATATGAGCGCTCAACGGCAGTTCCGATTGGAATGCTTCGAGTTGTCTCTTGAGGAAGCCAAGGTGTACCGGGGACTGCTGCAGGGGAAACGGTACCAGCTGAACTTTTAGCAGCCGCACCGACGCGTGCAACCCCGGACTGAGCCGCTCCGCCGCTTTGATGGCGATGCGCGTGAGATCGGATGTGGTGAACGGAACTACAAGATCAAGTGGAGCTGTCTGCTGTTCGGGCCGAATTTCCGCCTGCAGGCTTTGGTGTTTCATGGCGCCTTTCTGCCTCCTGACTGCAGAGTAAGGGCCAAACCATTAGAAAGTTATAAGAAGTTCATGAGGAACTTAGGGAGAACCGAAAAAGTCTCAAATCCCGTTGAGAGTTTTCCTTTCTCAGCCCCACCATATCCAGGAGCAATGCACGAGTACGATACTGCGCTGAAGAATGTCCTGTAGCGAGTGAACGCCGGGATGCTTGAGCAAGTTACAGGTTTTCCCGTCACTCACTGGCACAACGTCGAGTTGCCCCGGGTCCGAAGTTCCCGCGCTCGATCTGGTGGGCGAACTGAAGAAGGACGGCTGGTACATATCGAATTGCAGAGCACAAACGATTCGAATATGGCCCCGCGGATGGCGGAATACTCCCTTGCGATCTGCCGCCGCTTTGGGCGCATAGCATTTTCAGATGGTTCTCTACGTTGGTGAACCTTCATTGACCATGAAGACCAGGCTCCAGGGCCCGCACTGAGCTTCGAACGCAGGATTGCAGATATCCGGGAACTGAACGGAGAATCGTGGCTTGCCAGCGATCGCATTGAGGACAATATCATCGCCAGTGCTGGCCGAGTCGTTACTGCTCTCGGGATTACGGAAAACGGGAGATATAACCAGACGTGAGGCGAAACAAGTGCCGATTCTGAACGACATTATGGACTATGAGGTGTTTGGGCCTTTGCTTCGGCAGGGAATGGAATTGGGCCGCGTTGCGGGCAGGACGGAAGGCGAGAGGCATCTTATGCTGCGTATGTTTTCCCAACGCTTCGGACCCGTGCCGGACTGGGCCACCAGCCGTATCGCGACAATGTCGGCAACCGACCTCGAAAGGATTGCAGTTCGCGTCTTCGACAGCAGCCAGCCTGGAAGATGGGCTCGGGTAAGTCGGAGTTTTTCTTTCTCCACGCACGACCCTCCCCGTCAGGAAGGCTGTTCCGGGGCGGCAAAGCGGTATCCCACCCAAGGCTCTGTCAGCAGGTATTGCGGTTTCGAAGGCTGGGGTTCGATTTTCTTGCGCAACTGGTTCACCACCACGCGCAGGTACTCCACCTCATCTCCGTAGTCGGGACCCCAGACGGTTTGCAGCAGTTTGCGATGCGGAATCGGCTTGTTGGCATGGTCCACCAGGAACTTGAGGAGATCGAATTCTTTAGGAGTCAGCCGGACGGTGTTACCTTTCAGCGTGACCCGGCGGCATTCGAAATCGATCGCAAGATCCCCGCTTTCGAAGTGCATTGCACCGGACTCGCCTGAGGCAGGCACTCGCCGCATTGCCGCGCGCACTCTGGCCAGCAGTTCCTGAATTCCGAATGGTTTTGTGACGTAATCGTCAGCGCCCGCATCGAGCGCCTGTACCTTATCGCGTTCGGTATTCCGCACGGACAGCACGATCACGGGCGTGTCCGCCGTCTCGCGAATCGCGCGGCACGTCTCCAGCCCGCCTATGCCTGGCATGTTCAAATCCAGCAGCACCAGATCGGGCGAATCACTGCGCATCTTCTCCAGCGCCTCTTCGCCGGTCTTCGCTTCGATCACCGAATAGCCAAGGTCCGTCAGCGTAGCCTTCATGGTGCGGCGCAGTTGAGGCTCGTCATCGACGACCAGAATAGTTGCGCTATTCATGAAAGCGGCATCGCAAAGACAACGGCCGCGCCTCCGCCAGGACGGTGCTGCGCGCGGATTTTACCCCCGTGCGCTTCGACGATTCCTTTGGCGATCGCAAGACCCATGCCCGTGCCTTCCACTTTATCCCGCCCTTTGCGCCCCCGGTAAAACTTCTCGAAGACGCGCTCCAGTTCGTCAGAAGAGATGCCGGGGCCGCGATCGAGCACAGTGATGGTGGCTTCCCCTTCGCTCGCCCGCGCTTCGATTCCCACCGGTGAATCCGGCGGCGCATACTTACGGGCGTTTTCCAGCACCTGCGTCAGTGCACGGCGGAAGAGGTTGGGGTCCACGTTGAGGGACATGCCATCCTCAATCGTCACCCGATACCGCTCCCGATTCTCATCGCGCACATCTCCCAGCGCGGCTTCGATCAGTTCGGCCACAGCGGTAGGTTCCTTCTCAAGGTGCAGCGCATGGGATTCAATGCGAGCCAGCTCAATCGCTTCCGTGATGGTTCTCTGCAGCCGCACCGACTCCTGATCGATGATGCTGAGCAGTTCCTGCCGTACCTCCTCGGTTCTCGGTGGAATGGTAATCAGGCGGGTCACGCAGGTTCGGATGGCCGAGAGAGGTGTCTTCAGATCGTGCGCCAGGCCATCCAGCAGCGACGACTTGAACTCTTCGTTGCGCCGGGCGACCTCAGCAGCCGCCGCGCGATCCAGCGCCAGCGCGCGCTCATAGTTGATCGCCAGCAGGCTTGCGACGGACTCCCGTATTGTCTGGCTGAGCCGGCGTTCGGTAGTGGCAAGGCTCCCTATGATGTGCGCGCCCATTCGCACCGGAATCACGATTGTGCCGTGACGAATCAGGTCTTCGCCCGCTTCCACGACATGCGCCATGTCTGCTACGGAGAGCTGCGATTCGTGCAGCGTGCCGTAGACGTGATTCGCGGCTGCATCGAAAAATGCGATCT
>JAUZEU010000376.1 GCA_030838885.1 Bryobacterales bacterium
ACGCGCAGTCCATTTTGCAATACCACGATCGCGCACAGCCCCAGCAGGGTTCCCCAAATACTTCCGCGCCCACCCATGATCTCCGCGCCGCCCAACACCACCGCAGTGATCGCCAACAATTCGTAACCGGTCCCCGCGTCCGACCGTGCCTGCCCCAAATGCGCCACGTAAATCAGCGACGCCACTGCCGCGGTAAATCCCGACAGCGTATACACAAGGGCAAGCCGCCGATTGACGGGGATGCCCGCCCACCGCGCGCCATCCGCGGCAAAGCCCACAGCCCGAAACGCGCGCCCGTAGATCGTGCGGTGCAGCAGCAGCCAGTAAGAGCCCGCAAACAGCAGGAACAACGGAGCCTGCGCCGGTACCAGCCCGCCAAGATATCCCTGGCCCAGATATAAAAAGCTGCCGGGAAATTGCGAGAAGTTATCCACCCCCCGCGTCAAGCCTTCCGCAATGCCGCGAAACAAAGAGTACGTCCCCAGCGTGACAATCAAAGGCGCACCGCCGAAACGCGTAATTACAAGCGCATTGAGTGCCCCACCCCCTAATCCCGCCAGCACCGTACACCCTGCAGCCGCGGCGATGGGCAGGTGCATGTCGCGCCACAGATATCCAAACACCACCGCGCAGAGCCCCATCATGGAACCTACCGAGAGATCGATGCCGCCCGTTACAATCACCGGCGTCAGCGCCAGTGCCAGCAGCCCCAACTCGACACCCAGCCGCACGATCTCGAATGCATTCGCGGCCGAGAAAAAGTTGGGCCCGGTAAACGCGAACACTACCACCTCAAGCACGATGAGGGCAGCCAAAGCCCGTTCGCTGCCCGCGCGATTTTCAACGAGCACTGCTTTTACTCCGAGCCAGGCGCTCCAGCACGATCGCGCTCAGAATTATCGCGCCCTGAATAGCCTTCTCCCAAAATGCATTGATGCTCAGAAAAGTCAGCGCCGGCGCAATTACCGCCAGCACGCCGGCCCCTAACAAGGTGCCCCAAACGTTTCCTTTTCCACCCGTAATTGAAGTCCCGCCAATCACCACTGCCGAAATTGCCTTCAACTCAAGACCCGCACCCGTACTGCTCTGCACTTCCGTGAAGCGAGCAGCATCCAGCACGGCAGCAAGGCCAGTGAATGCGCCCAGCAACGTGAACACGCCGAAGGAAATCGCCCTCACCGGAATACCTGCAAGCCGAGCTGATTCACGCTGCGACCCCACCGCATAAACTGCCCTGCCAGCCTGCACATGCCGCATCGCCCAGAGCATCACTGTGAACAGGACTGCGGCCGCCCCCACAATGGCCACCTCGCCCCACCCCTGGCTCATCCCCATCCATTGAAAATTTGCGGGCAAGCCCTGGACCCACGCACCCTGCGTGATCCACCGCAGCAGTTCACGCCAAAACGCCATGGCTGCGAGTGTCGCCACAATGGAGGGTACTCCAAGCGCAGTCACGAGCGCTCCGTTCACGCACCCAAACAGGCAGCCCGCTGTTGCCGTTAGCAGCGCGGTAACGGGCAATGGAACCCCCATTTTCGCCAGCGATCCCGCGATCACGCTCGCTACTGCGAACTGCGAGCCCACTGAGACGTCGATCTCGCCCGCAATAATCACCACTGTCATGCCCAATGCCACAATCAGCGCTGGCGCATTCGTGATCGCGATGTCGCGAATATTGGCGAAGGCAAAGAATCCTGGCGCGCGCCACGCGAGCACCACCAGCAGCACAGCCCAGAAGATCGCGATAGCCCAGGCGCGCTGTTTCAAGCGTGACCCAATGCCAATGCCAGAATCGATTCCGCGTTCGCCTCTGCGCTCTCCATCACTCCTGCCATCCGGCCACCGCGCATCACCGCCACCCGGTCGCTCATCCCCAGAATCTCGGCCAGTTCCGACGAAATCATCACGATCGCCATGCCACTCTCCGCCAGGTCGCACATGATCCGATGACACTCCGCCTTTGCACCCACATCGATCCCCTGCGTCGGCTCATCCAGAATCAGAACCTTCGGCTCCGTCGCCAGCCAGCGCGCAATGGCGACCTTCTGCTGATTTCCACCAGACAGTGAAGACACCGGGGCATCAATCCCGTCCGTCTTCACACTCAGCCGCGAAACCCAGTTCTCGGCAACGCTCACCTCCCGCGCAACCTGCAGCACCGTGCCGCGCGCGATGCGCCGCAGAATCGCCATGGTCGTATTAGCGCGCACAGGCAGTTCACCCACAACGCCATGCCGCCGCCGGTCCTCCGGCACATACGCGATCCCGGCGCGAATGGCACCTTCCGGGTTTCGAATTACCACCGGCCGGCCGGCAACCCATACGCTCCCGCTTTCCGCAGGTGTAAGCCCGAACAACGTCTCTGCCAACTGCGTCCGCCCCGCGCCGATCAGCCCCGCAACTCCCAAAATCTCGCCAGCCCGCACTTCGAAACTGATGTCGCGAATTCCGGCCGCAGCCGAAGTCAGACCCTTCACTTGCAGTACAGCTTTCCCGATCGCCACCGCGCGCTTCGGAAACACCACGGACAGATCCCGGCCCGCCATCAGCCGGATCAGCGTCGCCGCGTCGGTTCCGTCAGCCGCGCGCGTCTCAATTGCTTGCCCATCGCGCAGCACCGTGATCCGGTCCGCGATTCGCCTCAGTTCTTCCAGCCGGTGCGAGATATAAATGATGCCCGTACCGTTCGCACGAAGCCGCTGGATGATCCCGAACAGCCGCTCTGTCTCGCGCTCGGTTAGCGATGCCGTAGGTTCATCCAGAATCAGCGCCCGAACATTGCCGCCCAGCGCCTTGGCAATTTCCACCAACTGCTGTTCCGGCATGCTCAACGTTCCGGCCACACGCTCCGGATCGATCTCCGCCCCGATTTCCGCCAGCAGTTCCTTCGCTTTCACGCGCCGCAACCGCCAGTCGATAAAGCGCGCAAGCCCGCCAACCTCATTCACCAGCGCGATGTTCTCCGCTACTGTCAGATCGGGAAAGATAGCAGGCTGTTGGTAGATAGCCGTAATCCCGAGCAGCCTGGAACGATGCGGGCTGTTGTTCTGAATGGCAGTGCCGCCCAGCGTCACCGTACCGGCATCCGGCTGCACCGCGCCTGTCAGAACTTTAATGAGAGTGCTCTTGCCCGCGCCGTTTTCACCCACCAGCGCATGTACTTCCGCGGCCCGCAAATCGAACGAGACCTGCTTCAGCGCGCACACCCCACCGTATCGCTTTTCGATACGGCGGGCCTCAAGCAAATTCGTTATGGCCAACCGCCGATTATACTTGCCTGCGAACTATACTGCGGTTTGATCGGTAACCCTCCATCGCTGGCCGCTTTCTTCACTCTTTGGAGCCGGAACCGGGGCGAATTCCTGCGCTACGAAGGTGATCTCGCTGCCAGCCACCTCACTTATGCGGAAGCCGGGAAGGCGGCACTGAGCTTCGCCGCCCACCTGCGTGCCGCCGGTATCCGGAAAGGCGAACGCATACTACTTTGGAGTGAGAACCGCCCCGAATGGGTGGTTGCACTCTGGGCGTGTTTGCTCGAAGGCGTGGTCGCGGTGCCCATCGATTTCCGTTCTTCCGCGGCCGTCGTTTCGCGCGTGGCAGCCATCGTCGAAGCGAAGGTATTACTTATGGGTGAAGGCATGCGTGGGCCCGAAGATCTACCCTGTCCCACATGGCCGATGCGCCTCGCTATCGAAGTCCACCAGACCCCGGAACGTCACGAGCCCGCACAGCCCGCGGATCTCGCCGAGATCCTCTTTACCTCAGGCGCCACCGGCGAGCCCAGAGGTGTCACCATCACCCACCGCAACATTCTCGCGAACCTCAAACCTATTGATGAGGGCATTTCGAAATACCGCAAGTACATGGGGCCGTTTAAGCCTATCCGTTTCCTGAACCTGCTGCCCCTCAGCCACATGTTTGGCCAGTCCATGGCTGCCTTCATCCCCCCCATGATCGAAGGTCAGGTCTTCTTCACCTCCGGCTATGGCCCGCGCGATGTCGTCCAACTGATCCGCCGGCGCCGGATCTCTGTGCTGGTCTGCGTCCCGCAGATGCTCGAATTGCTGCGCTACGAGGTGCAGCAGGCAGTTCCCGAATCCAACGAGCCCGCAAAAAGCGCCAAGTGGTACGCGCGCTGGTGGCAATACCGCCGCGTGCGACGGCGCTTCGGATGGAAGTTCTGGAGTTTTGTTGTCGGCGCGGCCCCCCTCGACCCGGAACTCGAAGAGTTCTGGCGCAAACTCGGCTATGTGGTGATCCAGGGCTACGGACTTACCGAGACTGCTCCGGTCGCCACGCTCAACCACCCCCTTGAAACGAAGAAGGGCACGGTCGGAAAAGCCATTGCAGGTGTCGAAATCCGCATCGCACCCGATGGCGAAATTCTCCTTCGGGGCGAGAACGTCACCCCCGGTTACTACGGCGAAACCGACTCCGGCATTCTTGACCCGGAAGGCTGGCTACACACCGGCGACATCGGCGAACTCGATCCTGATAAGCGCCTCCGCATCCTCGGCCGCAAGAAGGAAGTGATCGTCTCGCCCGACGGTCTGAACGTCTACCCCGAAGATGTGGAGCGCGTGCTGAACGCAATTCCCGGAGTCCGCGAATCGGCGGTGGTCGCAACGAAACAGGGCGCGCGCGAGCAGGTCCATGCCGTGCTGGTGATCGATCAAGGCACGGATCCGGAAGCTGTCGTCAGCCAGGCGAACGCCAGGCTCGAACCGCACCAGCGCATTCGCGGCTTCTCTCTGTGGCCCGATGCTTCACTCCCGCGCACCTCCGGCACGAAAAAGCTAAAGCGCACGGAAGTCGCTAAACGGGTGGCGGGCGAGGCCACTCCGAACGCCCCGGCTTCCGGCGGCTCCGTCGAGGAAGTGCTTCGCAAATATGCAGGCAGCCGCCAGATCACCGCCGAAAGCTCGCTGGATGACCTCGGCCTTAGTTCCCTTGACCGTATCCAGTTGCTCATGGAACTCGAGCAACGCACCGGAACGCGAATTGACGAATTGCAATTCGCCCAGGCGCGCACCGTAGCGGACCTCACCCGCCCCTCCACAACCTCCGCTCCGCCCGCCACCGAGACCTTTGAATTCCCCGAGTGGAACCGCGGCGCGTTAGCGCGCGCCCTGCGCCGTATAGTGCTCCCCACCTTCATACTTCCACTCGCGCGTCTGTTCGCCTGGATCAAGGTCGAGGGCCTCGCCAACCTAAAAAATATAGAAGGTCCCGTCATCTTCGCCGTCAACCACCAGAGCCACTTCGATGTGCCATCCGTTCTCTGGTCGCTCCCGGCGCGCTGGAGATATCGCGTCGCGCCCGCCATGGCAAAAGAATTCTTTGAGGCGCACTTCCACCCCGAGCGCTACTCACCAGCCCAGCGCTTCACCAGCGGCCTGAACTACACCCTATCCTCTCTTGTTTTCAATGCCTTCCCGCTGCCGCAGCGCGAATCCGGCACCCGCAACGCACTTCGCTATGCAGGGGATCTGATCTCAGATGGCTACTCGATCCTGATCTTCCCCGAAGGCAAGCGAACAGATGCGGGCGAAATTCTCCCGTTCCAGCCAGGCGTTGGAATGCTGGCAGCGCGCCTGCGGGTGCCGGTGGTACCGGTGCGTGTCGAAGGCCTCGAAAGGGTTTTGCACAAATCCGCCAGGTGGGCCACACCCGGCCGGGCCCGTGTTGCTTTCGGAGCACCAATGCGTTTCGAGGGCGATGATTACAAAGCCGTCGCGAAGCAGATTGAAGATGCGGTTCGCGCCCTTTGAAGTGCGCGTTTCCCTCCCACATCACTCCTCACGTTTTCGCCTGTTCTTCTCCCCCGCAAAATGCTATTCTTCGGAAACAAGGCAGCACGAAAATGTTTACCGCCCTCCTCGCAATCATCATCCTGCTGAACCTCCTGCTTCTTTACAAGCTTTCCTCCGGCCAACCGCAATCCACGGCAGCCGAAACAGCTGCGCTGGAAACCCGCCTCCGCGACGAAGTCGTCCGCACCCGCCAGCAGCAGGCGGAAGAAAGCCGCGGGCTTCGTGAAGAGATAGCAGCCGGACTCCAGCGTTTCGCGGGGCAAACCGAGCAGCGCGCTGAAAACCTTCGCGCGGCCATCGATCAACGCCTTCTCGCTCTCCAGGCCGGCAACGAACAAAAGCTTGAGCAGATGCGCCAGACGGTAGACGAAAAATTGCAGGCTGCCCTCGAAATCCGCCTCGAAGAACTTGCTGCAGGTTTTCAGCGCTTCTCTACTCAAACCGATCTCCGCGCCGAAGCTCTCCGCACTGCCGTCACTACCCAACTGGCCGAGATGCAGCGCGATCAGCGCAAAGAACTCGAAAGCACGCGGACCTCCGTTGACCAAAGGCTGCTCGCTCTCCAAACGGGCAATGAACAGAAGCTCGAACAGATGCGCCAAACAGTTGATGAGAAGCTGCAGGCTACCCTCGAGACCCGCCTGGGTGAATCGTTCCGTCTGGTCAGCGAGCGCCTCGAGCAGGTTCACAAAGGTCTCGGAGAAATGCAGAATCTCGCGTCGGGCGTAGGCGATCTGAAGCGGGTACTCACCAATGTCACCACTCGCGGCGCATGGGGCGAAGTGCAGTTGGAAAACCTTCTCACTCAGATGCTGGCCCCGGAACAGTTTGAACGCAACGTCTCGCCCACTGGCTCGGGCGAACGCGTCGAATTCGCCATCAAACTGCCCGGTCCAAATCCTGGAACGCCGGTGTGGCTGCCCATTGACGCCAAATTTCCCTCCGAAGCCTACCAGCGCCTCGCTGCCGCCGCCGAGCGCTGCGATGTGGAAGGCGTCGAAGCCTGCTCCCGTGAACTCGAGATCGTCATTCGTGCCTGCGCCAAAACCTTCAGCGGCAAGTATCTCGCACCGCCACACACCACGGACTTCGGTATCCTCTTCCTGGCTACGGAAGGCCTCTATGCGGAAGCTCTGCGCCGCCCAGGCCTCGCGGAATCTTTACAACGCGATTTCCGTGTCGTGCTCGCCGGACCCACTACGTTTTCGGCACTACTCAACAGTCTTCAAATGGGGTTTCAGACTCTGACCATCCAGCAGCGATCGGGGGAAGTCTGGAAATTATTGGGCGATGTGAAAACGCAGTTTGGTAAGTATTCGCAGGTGCTTGACCTTATCCGTAAACGCCTCGACCAGGCAACTCAAACTGTTGACGAAGCCTCGGTACGCACCAGGGCGATTGAAAAACGTCTCAAGAACGTCGATGTAGAGGAAGCGGAAGAATCCAACCTCATTCAACTTGCCAACGCCGGTTAGAAGGCGTGTACTTCCTGCTTGACAGGCGAATACAAGCACCAGGCAGGTCGAGCGTTTATTACTTCCTTTGTAGTACACGCCTACAGTGGGAGTAGATTAGGGCCCGAAGGCACGAATCCAAAAAGGTAAGATGTACTGTACATCACATTTGCTAAATCCATTGCCCCGAGGATCAGAGTAAAGATAAAAGCAGCGTAAAGAACGGTATATTCAGGAGGAATTGGCTCTTCAATTTACGCAGTAGTTGCTCGGCTGCGCAATCCCCTCAGCTCATAAAACAGAAAGTTGTGGCAACACTATCGCTATCTCGCCTGGGTCGTGCGAAAGTATAGTGAGGACAGAAGATAGGCGAAATCCGTATCATCGCTTGTGCTGACCTATGACTGATGACCAATAGAATGGCAACTCGAAATGCGAATCCCTGCAGGTTCGCATTTCGTGTGCTTGTTTCTGCAATCCCGCTCACGTTGACTCTGGCTTCTTTACCTGCTTTCGCGGCGTGGCAGGGAACCGGCCCTTTTGGCGGCGCGGCTGAGATCGTCCGAACAGTTCCCAAGGTTTCAGGGCTGGTGATAGCCGGAGCTCACAACGGCCTCATTTATGTTTCCCGAAATGGCGGCGCTTATTGGTCGAATGTTCCCTTTCCTGGACAATTCGCCGGCGTGCTGCACTCCCTGGAAGTGGATCCCCGTTCGGAATCCACGTGGTATGCGGGCATGGAGAGCGAGAATCAATGGACGTCGGGTGTCTACAAGACTTCAGACGCAGGCCGCACGTGGACGTTACTACCCAATATGCGCGGCATCGGGGTCTGGTCTATTGCGCTATGGCCGAAGAATCCCGACGTAATAGCCGCCGGAACGTCTGCGGGTGTCTATCTGAGTAAAGATGCGGGCGCTACGTGGTCCCATATATCGTCGGAAAATGACCCGGAATTAAAGCCAGTTGTTTCCCTTGCGTTCCATCCCACAGACAGCAATACGATTTTCGCGGGAACCACGCACCTCCCCTGGCGGACCCTCAACGGCGGTGGTTCCTGGCAATCCATCCATTCGGGAATGATCGACGATTCCGACGTGTTCAGCATTCAGGTGGATCCGCTGAAGCCGTCCCGTATTTTCGCCAGTGCCTGCAGCGGGGTATATGGCAGCACCGATGGCGCGGAACGCTGGTCGAAACTCGAGACGCCTAAAGGCGCATTCCGGACATATTTCGTTGCAATCGATCCGAAACACGATCAAGTTGTTTTTGCAGGTACCACGGAAGGACTGATGCGATCTGCCGACGGCGGCCGCATCTGGCGCAAAGTGGACCAGGAAGCGGTCAAGTCGGTTGCGTTTGACCCCTTTGTACCCGGTCGTGTTTTTTTTGCATCGACGACCGCGGGTTTAATGGTTAGCACAGACGGCGGCAGTACCCTTCGAGAAACCAACTACGGCTTCACCAATCGCAACTTCACAACCCTGACCGGCGCGGGCAGCTATCTTTACTCCAGCAGCGTGTACGAACCTGTATCCGGCGGCGTGTATCGCTCCGATAATCTGGGCCTGCGCTGGGTTCGCGCTGGCGGACCACCTGCCGATCAGGTGCTGTTGATGGCCGCTGTTCCCGATAATCCGAAGGTTCTCTTCGGAGCCGGTTACCGCGCTCTGCTCGAATCCCAGGACGCGGGTAAGACGTGGACGGCATACCGGAACCAACCCCCCGGAACCAAAATCACTGCCATACTTCCGGTTTCCGCCACCGCCCTGTTCGTGGGGACGGATCGGGGACTCTTCCGCAGCTCAGACGGAACGTCCTGGACCTCTCTTTCAAACGCCAGAGTGGATTCGATCGCTCACTCCGGCAACCAGATCCTGCTCGCACTGACCGGAACCGGCGCGCTCCAAAGTGCCGACTCCGGCGCGACATGGACGAGGTGCGGCGACCCGCAACCTTCTACCACGTGGTACGGCCTTGCTTTTGACCCCGCAACACCCAACATCGCCCTGTCTGCAACTGCAGCCGGTCTGTTCCGCTCCACCGACGGCTGTGTTTCCTGGGCTCCCGTGCGCGACGGGCTTCCCGCTGCAACGGCCAGTCTTGTTTTATTTCATCCAAAACGACCCCGTGAAGCGTATGTTGCGCAGGGTGGCAAAGTTTTTCGCTCAACGGATGGCGGTCAGCGATGGTTATCGCTGGAGGATGACGCCAATGGAAACTCCGGACCTTCGTCCCTTTTCGTGCTGCCGGAAGTGCCAGATCGTCTCTTTGCTCTTTTTCCGAGACGCGGGGTATTTTCGACGTCTGTCCCAGCTACGACACAGGGTACGCCGGAACCCACGAATTCTAACCGCACGCAATCCGGAGGCCCCGTCGCAGGCTCGTCGGATTTTGTGCGCAACACAGTTACTCATAAAAGCAACACAACTAAGGAGAAAACGGTTCAATGACTAAGAGGTCTGACTTACGTACGCACAGATGGCGTACTGCTGTTCTGGCCATCACTGCCGCGCTTGCACTAACAGGAGCCGCATCGGCGCAGGATAAGAAAGCCGATACCAATGTCGCAATGGGCTATTCCACGGTGGACCTGAGCATCTTTGCAGGCTGGCAGTGGTTCCAGTTCGGCCAGGGCACGCATGGAGCGATTCATCAGTTTGCGCCCGCCGGAAGCTGGGGCGAACGCCTCACCGAAGACGTCCACAAGTACTTCGCCCTGGAAGAAGGCATTCAGATCGGTTACAACCGTATTAAACTGCTTCCGGTTGGTGGCTCGAGCTTCAGTTCCACGGGAGGCTCCAGCGCCCTGATTTATGGCGCCGGCGTGTTGCACCTCGCCCCCCGGGAAGCAAAATATCGCCCGTTTATTCTCGTTGGTCCCGGTTACATCTGGTATCACGAGCGCTCACCGGGCTTTCCGGGCGCAAATAACAATGCCAGCAATCGCACCGCTCTGGTATACGGAATTGGTCTGAAGATCAATCAGACTCCCCGTTGGGGCGTTCGGTTTGATCTGCGCGGCATGCGCTCCGGAACTCCTCGCTTCGGCTTGCCCGGCATTCCCGGCGCCCCCGGATCGTACTGGATTCCTGGTAACAACCTGCACGAAAGCTCTTTGACGGCCAGCGTTGGTGTGGTCTTCCGCCTTCGCTATCACGAGCCGCCGGCTCCTGTGGCAGCAGCGCCGCCTCCACCGCCCCCGGCCCCCAAGGCTAACGTCCAGGTCACCGGTGTCACCGGCGCTCAGGATGTCTGCGCGGGTTCCGACGTCCGCCTCACCGTGGACGCCAGCGGCTGGCTTCCTGACCAGACCCCCTCCTACCAATGGATGGTGGATGGTTCGCCTGTCTCCGGTGCCACAGGTTCTTCGTTCAACGTGCCGACAGCGGGCACCTCCGGTACGAAGAGCATCACCGTTAAGGTCAGTGCAGGCGACAGTTCTGCGACATCCAATCCTGTCAGCGTGACAGTGAAGCCGCTCGCGCCGCCCACGGTCAGCTTTGCGGTTTCGCCCTCGGCGGTCGCTTACGGCGCCACTATTCCGCTCTCGGCCAGCGCCAATGCTTCCGAATGCGGCGGCCCCGCCACCATCCGTTACACAGGTGAAGGCGTCTCCGGCAGCACCTTCGATTCGAAGGCGCTCAGCTTCGACACTACTAACCGTCTGAAGCAGCAGTCCAAAACCGTGCACATTACGGCCACAGCAACTGACCAGAAAAACCAGACGGCCAGCGCCGGCGCAGACGTCACCGTCACGCTCAAGGCCGAAGCCCGCCGCCTCGATGACGTGGTCTTCCAGTCGATGAGCTCACGCGTTAACAACTGCGCCAAACGGCTGCTGCTGGAAGAACTAACCCCCATGCTGCGTGCCGACCCCGGCGCCAAGGTCATTCTCGTCGGCCATCGCGACGCCTCCGAAAAAGGCAGAGCGGGAGCCAGCCTGGATCAGGCCCGCGTCATCAACTCGGCTGCGGTTCTCAGCGCCGGCAAGGGCATCTGCCCCTCGCTGGATCTGAGCCGCGTCATGGTCAACTGGGTTGGCGATCAGCAGGGTTCTGACACTCGCCCCGCGCTTTGCGGTTCTTCCACCAACGTGAAGGAAAAGGGCGGGCAGGGCGTCAGGGAGACCGACAAACGCGCTCAGTATCGTCGCGTGGAAGTCTGGATCGTTCCGAGTGGAGCTGAAATGCCGGCCGGTATCAGCGGACTGAGAGAAGCTTCCGCTAAGGACATTCAGGCAAAGGGTTGCCCGAAATAAAGCAGCTGAGCTGACTTACACCGCAACACAAGCGGGGAGTGCCATCCAAACGGGTGGCACTCCCCGCTTTTTTCTTGCCTGTCGTTTTTTCCAGTCCTTCAATGCCGGATGCGATAATTGAAGGTAGTTTGAGTCCCACCTCCCTCGATAAGAACAAAATTAAAATTTTGCTGCTGGAAGGCATCGATCCCAGTGCGGTGTCAGCCTTCCGCGAAGATGGCTACAGCGAGATTGAGTATCACAAGAAATCGCTCCCGGAGCCTCAGCTTCTGGAATCCGTCCACGACGCCTGCTTCGTCGGCATCCGCTCAAACACGCACCTGACCGCAAAGATTATCGAAAATGCCCCCCGACTTGTGGGCGTTGGCTGCTTCTGCATCGGCACTAATCAGGTGGATCTGAAGGCTGCTCAGGACCGCGGCATTCCCGTGTTCAACGCCCCTTTTTCCAACACCCGCAGCGTCGCCGAGTTGGTGCTTGCCGAGACCATTATGCTGATGCGCGGCGTGCCCTGGCGCAACGCTCAGGCTCACCATGGCGGCTGGAACAAGACTGCTTCCGGCTCTCACGAGGTGCGCGGTAAGACGCTCGGCATCGTTGGCTACGGGCACATCGGAACTCAGGTAGGGGTGCTCGCCGAATCGCTTGGCATGCGCGTCGTTTTCTACGATATTGAATCGAAGCTTGCCATGGGGAATGCGACACAGGTGCCCTCCCTGGCCGCCATGCTGGAACTTTCGGATGTGGTGACCCTGCATGTGCCGGAAACGCAGCAGACAAAGGACATGATCGGCGAAACGGAACTGGCGCAAATGAAGCCCGGCTCCAGCCTGATCAACGCCGCACGCGGAACCATCGTGGATATCGACGCTCTCGCAGCAGCTCTCGACTCCGGCCATTTGGCAGCAGCCGCTATCGACGTGTTTCCCAAAGAGCCCAAAGCCGGAGAGGAGTTCGTCTCCCCTCTGCGTGGGCGGGAAAACGTGCTCTTAACGCCCCATATAGGTGGCAGCACTGAGGAAGCACAAACCAATATCGGACGCGAAGTGGCTGAAAAGCTCATCAAGTACAGCAACAACGGCTCCACACTCGCCGCGGTGAATTTCCCGGAAGTCTCGCTGCCCGAACACCCTGGGTTCCACCGCCTGATGCACATCCACCGCAATCAGCCGGGCGTCCTCTCACGCATCAACGCGATCTTCTCGGAAGAGCAAATCAACATTGCCGCCCAGTATCTGCAAACGAATGCCGCCATCGGCTATGTCGTGATCGACATCGAAACTCCGGAGCGAGAGGCTTCTCTCCACCTGCGGCGACGTCTGGACGGAGTAGAAGGTACCATCCGCACGCGCATTCTCTACTGATCTGTTGAGCGGTGGCGTAGCTCTCAAACACAGGTCAGAGTAAATTCCAAACCCGCTACTCTGCCTTCTGTTTCAATAGATTAAGAGGGCGATGATGAATACAGAAAGGACCGCAACCGTGCCCGCCGTCCCGGCAGCCACGCCCCCGATCGTCCGGATCATCAGGCCCTTTCAGACGTTCGCGGCAAACGAAACTTCCGGCGGTATCGTCCTTCTCCTGTGCACGGCCGCAGCGCTCTTTTGGGCGAACTCTCCATGGTCGGCCAGCTACACGGCTTTCTGGCATACCAACGTTACGATGAGCGTCGGCTCGCACGCCCTCAGCCATGACCTCCATTTTTGGGTGAATGACCTCCTGATGGTCATCTTCTTTTTCCTCGTGGGCCTGGAAATCAAGCGTGAGATCCTGGTCGGCGAACTGGCCTCTCCACGCCAGGCAGCGCTCCCCATCATTGCCGCCTTTGGAGGCGTGGTCGTCCCGGCCATTATCTATAGCCTGCTGAATGCCGGAACCCCCGGCGCTCGGGGCTGGGGTATCCCCATGGCTACCGACATCGCTTTTGCCCTCGGCGTCATGGCCCTCCTCGGCAGTCGCGTTCCCATCGGCCTGAAGGTCTTCCTCACAGCGCTCGCCATCGCTGATGATATGGCAGCCGTGCTTGTCATAGCGGTTTTCTACACGGAACAGA
>JAUZEU010000392.1 GCA_030838885.1 Bryobacterales bacterium
CTCCCTGCTGGGACCAGGTCTATAATTCCCGCATGGGCGCGAATATCAGAATTCTTTCCGTCTTCCTGGCGACGAGCCTTATGTCCGGCACGGCGGCGATGGCGAAAGAAAAGAAATTGCCCTCGGGAGAGGCTACGAATGACGTTGTCGCGATAGCGGCCACGGCACTCGATTCCGAGCAGCTGAAGCAGATTTTCGGCTCCGACTTCGATAACGGCTATTCAGTGATTGAAGTGACTCTCACGCCCAAAGGCGGCAAGCCTCTCGACATCCGTATAGACGACTTCCTGCTGCGCTCGGACCAAACCGGTGAGCACACTGGTCCACTGCTCGCCGCGCAGATTGCGGGACAGGGCGCTTTGGTCGTACGCCGGGGCGATGGGCCGAAAAGCAAAGGCGGCTTCAGCGGCGGCTTCGGCGGCATCATGATGGGTGGTGGCGCAATGGGTGCGCCGACCGCTGTAGATAATACGAAAGTGGAAGTCAAAGAAAGCGCCGAAGCCGACCCGATGTTAAGCATTCTGAAGCGCAAGATCCTCGCGGAAAAAACAGTTTCAGAGCCCGTGACCGGGCTGCTTTTCTTCCCGCTTGATAAAGAGAAGCCGAAGCATCTGGCTCTGGTTTACACAACTTCGGCCGGTAAGCTCAGGATGCAGTTCCGTTGACCCGCGTACAGGATCTGGACACCCCGGCGCTCGTCATAGATCTCGACATCATGGAGCGCAATCTGCAGCGGGTGGCGGATTACGCCGCGTCCCATAAGCTGCGGTTAAGACCCCATACCAAGACTCATAAATCACTCCTGATCGCGCAGAAGCAGCTAGCGCTCGGCGCGGCAGGGCTCACGGTAGCGAAGACGACTGAAGCGGAAGTGATGTTGGGTGCCGGCGCGGGCGAACTGCTGGTGGCGTTTCCGGTAATCGGCGAAGCGAAGGCACGCAGGCTCGCGTCGATTGCAGGTATTCTCGGCAAGAGTGCCGACGGCACGCCGAGGGTAACCATTGCGATAGATAGCGTTTTCGGGGCGAAACAGCTTTCGCAGGCAGCGGAGGTGGCCGGGGTTCGCTTAGGGATTCTGGTCGAGATCGATGTTGGCCTGGGCCGCGCCGGAGTCGCTCCATCCGAAGCCGTCGCGTTTACCAGCGCCGTCGCCGCACTTCCTCATCTCGATTGCCTGGGCTTCACCTTTTACCCCGGCCATATCAAAGATCAGAGCGAACAGAAGATCGCGGAACTGAGCGAGACGGTTGCCCGGGTACGCGAAGAATTGGTGAGGGCGGGCTATCCTCCAAAGGTCGTGAGCGGTGGCTCTACCCCGCTCTTGTACCGCTCGCATGAGGTGGAAGGCCTGAATGAGATTCGTCCCGGCACTTACGTCTTCAACGATCTGAATACTGTTGCGGGGGGAGCCTGTAACCTGGAAGACTGCGCGGCTTCCGTGCTGGTCACCGTAGCGTCACACACCCACCCGGAGCGTATGATCGTCGACGGAGGTTCCAAGACGTTTTCGTCCGACAAGCTGTCCTCTGGCGGACCGGGCCATGGCCGTCTGTTGGAAGCCCCCGGTGCCGTTTTCCACAAGATGAATGAGGAACACGGCTTTATTGATCTCTCGGCAGCGGAGCGTGACTTCACTGTCGGCGATAAGGTCCGTATCATCCCCAATCACATCTGCGTCGCCGTTAACCTGCACGAATATGTTTATGGCGTGCGCGACGGAGTGGTCGAAGAGGTCTGGAATGTCGAAGCCCGCGGCAAGCTGCAATAACCTTCAGTGCAATCACTGAGTGATGTAACGCAACGCCTACCCCAAACACTAAGCTAGTACTGCATCCGTGCCAAAGGTGTTGAGATAAACCGCCGGTTAGCTGTATGCTCAATTGACGGGCGTAGTTCAACTACTGTATGTACTAAAAAGTACATACAGAAATATAACGCGCCGCAGTTGAGCAGTTTGTAATACCAATACCGTTTTTACAACCGTACAGGTTGATCCGGAGGACCATTTTGAGCCGCTGTTCCCAATTGATTTTTTGTCTTGCTGTTTTCAGTGCCCTTGGCGCGCCCAGCCAGAATTCCCAGAGTGACTTTATCAATGGGAATTTTGAGACTGGAGATTTCACTGGCTGGACGCAGGGAGGCGGGTTTTGGCATGGCGGCTGGCCAATAGATCCGTCCACGTATCTGCCGGGAGGAATGGCGTACTCTCCTTCCGGTACCGTCAATACGATCGTTGGTCCCGGTCCCATTGCGGATCCTCAGACGGATGGCAATCTGCAGATTGTTTACAGCGGCAGCAAGACGGCCAAGGTAAATGACGAGCTGAACGACTACTCCGTCTCGGTGATCAGCCAGACAGTCTCCAATTACACGGCAGCTCACATCTATTTTGCATGGGCAGCGGTTCTGCAAGCCTCCCACGGGCCAACGGATTCCGACAATTTTACGTTGCAGCTGAAAGATGTCACGACGGGCGAGATCATCTACCAGGTTGCTTATAATTCGGCAGACGCAGCTACGGCGCACCTGTTCACACGTTCAACAAGCGATTGGTATTACACTTCGTGGCAGGTCCAGAATCTCGACGTATCAGAACGGTCCGGGCATACCTTCACCCTTACTCTGCTCGCTTCAGATTGCCCGTACGGGGGACACGCTGGTTACGTTTATCTGGATGGTTTTGGCGCAATCACGCCACCAACAGGAGATCCGGGCCCGACGGCTGGACCACTCACCCTTAGTGGCACCGGCGACCTCGGCACACTTCTCCTGGGCAACTCGATCAACGGTGCTCTCTCGGCCTCTGGTGGAACGCCGCCTTACAAGTGGGTGACGGTTGGAGAACTCCCGGCGGGTGTCACAACCAGCGGTAGCGGGTCGATCGGTGGAATTCCTACCCAGCCCGGCAACTACAGCGCCAGCCTGCAGGTTTCGGATTCACAGGGCCAGAGCGTCTCAGGATCCCTGACTTTCTCTGTTTTCGGTTTCACCAGCAACGCTCTTCCGCCGGGTATTGTCTTCTCGCCGTATTCGGATTCCCCGCACGTGGTTGGAGGAACACCACCGTACTCGTTCACATTTTCCGGCCTGCCGAGGGGACTCAACGGCAACAGCGGCGGCACGATTCAGGGCACCGCCAGTGCTGCGGGAACTTCCGAGGTGCTGGTGGTCGCGACCGACAGCGCCGGCGTTCATGCAACAGCGCGACTGCCAATTACATTCTTGCTCGCGCAGCCTCTTTCGGTGTCCCGTTCCACGCTGCCGGCCGGCACTATGGGCCAAGTGTATTCGCAAGCAATCGGCAGCGCTGTCGGTGGCGCACCACCGTACTCCTGGGGTCTTTCGTCCGGATCTCTGCCCGACGGCCTGGCGCTTCGTGCCGGCGGAACCATCTCCGGCATCCCATCGCGAAGCGGCACCTTCACTTTCGGCGTCCGCGCGAACGATGCCACAGGAGCTTCAGCCGTCGGGGCAGTTTCCCTCACAATCGCACCGCTGCCCCTTACCATCAACGTGCCGAGTCCGCCGAACGGCATCTCGTCCGTCGAGTTTCCTACCCAGACATTTTCGGCCTCAGGCGGCGTGCCTCCGTACCAGTTTTCAGTAACGGGAGGAACTCTCCCCCCCGGCATGGTCCTCAATCCGAATGGGAACCTAACCGGGACTCCGACTTCACCCGGCAAGTATTCGTTTACGATTTCTGTGACGGACTCCGCCCCCGGCGCCACGCCGAACGCAAGCGCCGGGCTTCTGTCCGCGCAACTGTCGCCGCGTCTCGCGACCGCTTCCGGCAGTACCAGTGTGGGCATCAACATCCAGCCCTTTTCCACTGACCTGATCCTGTCCGCCGGTTCGGTAGACTTCTCCCTGATCGCAGGGTCCACCCTGGCACCTCCGTCACAGTTGGTCGCCGTGCAATCCACCACGCCCGCGATTGTGATCCCGTACTCGGTGACGGCTCCGCCCTCCGCCAGTTGGGTGAGCGTGTCTCCCGCCGGGGGCTCGACTCCGGGAACCATCAGCGTTGCCCTGAACTCCAGCGCGCTGCTGTTGCCAGCGTCGCCATCGCCCTATCAAGCGGTCATTTCGGTCGCCTGTCTTGCTCCAGCCTCATGCGCGGGCAACTCGCAGACATTTACCGTGAATCTGTCTGTCACGAACGCTCCGCCGCAGTTAGGCGTTCTGAGCGACCTGCTGTCTTTTGCAGCCACGCCGGGCACCGCGCAGGCGCTTACCCAGACACTCGGACTTCAGAATGTGGGTGGCGGCTCGATCGGTATAGCCTCGGTAACCTGTGCCGCCAGTTGGTGCAGCGTCACCGGAGTGCCCGGCTCCCTTACGGCTGGTCAGATCGCTTCGCTTAACGTGTCGGTTGATCCCTCCGTTCTTACCTCGGGTTATTACCGGACCACAATCACGGTCAAGGCGTCAGCAGGCGTCGCCACTGTGCCTGTGACAATCTTCCTGGCGTCGGCGCCAAGCATCTCCGTCCAGCCATCGGGGGTACAGTTCCAGTCGCTCGCGGGCGGCGTGCCGAACGGAGGAGATCGCTCCTTTCTGGTGGATGTTTCTACCGCCGCTGCAGTCAACTGGACTGCCAGCGTACTGCCGGGAGCATCATGGCTGACTGTACCAGTATCGGGAGGCACGGCTTCCGCCGCGCAACCTGGGGTGGTCGCATTCAGCCTGGATCCGGGAATCGTCGCCACTCTGGCGCCGAAGACTTACTATGGCACCGTTCGCGTCACTGTCCCCGGCGTGACGAATTCCCCGCAGGATTTTCAGGTTGTGCTGAACATCGGCCCGGCCAACGGTAGTCAGAGACCGAGCCCGTCGCCGGCTGGTCTGCTGTTCATTACTTCTGCGAATTCCGTTCCGGCCCCGCAGACGGTCACGATAAGCACGAATTCGGTTTTCGCAGTCGATGCCCAGGTGTCTGTCAACACGGTGGATGGCGGGAACTGGCTTTCCGTGACCCCGGTTACGGGTCAGGCCCAGCCGAACAGGCCCTTGCAGACGCAGGTATCGGTAAACCCATCGAAACTGACTCCGGGCGTTTACATGGGCGGCGTTAGCTATGCCTACAGCAGCGTCGCAGTTCGCACCGTGAACGTGACGTTGATCGTGAGCCCTGCACCGAAAGCAAATTCCAAATCCGGCTTTGGGCTTGAAGCTGAAGGATCCTCCTGCGCCCCCACCCAAATGGCAGCCGCGCAAACCGGTCTGGTGAACAGTTTCGCCCAGCCAACTGCCTGGCCCACGCCGCTGCAGATACTTTTGGTAAACGACTGCGGCACTCCCATCCCGAACGGCCAGATTGTCGCAACGTTCTCAAATGGCGATGCGCCATTGCCGCTGAACTTGTCCGACCCGCGCTCCGGGCTCTATGCCGGCACGTGGACGCCGCGACGCACCGCGCAACAGACAACCATTACAATGCGCGCTACAGCGCCTGGCTTTGCGCCTGTAACGCTGCAGTTCGGTGGCTCAGTAACCGCCAACGCGGCGCCCCTGCTGGCTCGCAACAGCACCCAGCATATCTACAATCCGCTGGCGGGCGGCGCACTGGCTCCCGGCACATTGGTGCAGATCTCCGGAACCGCACTTGCCGCCAGGAGCACGACAGCAACTACCTCACCGCTGCCGACCTCACTGGGCGGTACACAGGTGATTATCGGCGGCGTTCCCGCGCCCATTTCCTCCACCAGCCCCAGTCTGCTGAACGTGGAAATACCTTCCAGCCTCGCGCCGGACGCGCAATATCAGGTGATTGTTTCGGCCAACGGCGCCATCACCACGCCGGATTCCATCCAGCTAACCGGGACGGCGCCTGGCGTGGCCACTGTACCCGGTGGCCTGGCGGCTGCAATGCACCTGGACGGCAGCGCGGTCACTGAGGCTTCGCCCGCAGCACCCGGGGAAACGCTGTTCCTGCCTGGAGCAGGATTGGGCCTCACCGACACGCCGGTAGCTGATGGGACCGCCTCGCCGGCCTCGCCACTGGCGAATGCCCTCTCCGCCCCTTCAATCACTGTCGATGGGCAAGCAGCAGCAATCTCGTTTGCCGGTTTACAACCCGGAGTGGTCGGGATTTACCAGATCAACTTCACTGTGCCCACTACTGTAAACAACGGCGATCTGGAATTGATCATCTCGCAGGACGGACAGCCGGGTAATACCTCAGTCCTTCCAGTGAAAAGCAAGACTCCGTAAGCAGTCAGTCGCACAAGCCGCGCCGGAACGATCGCATCCGGCGCGGTATCTGTTACTGAAGGCTCAACACAAATCTGGCTACAACACCGAGAGTCGAACCCAACGCCCTCGCAACCACCAGAAGGGCCGGGGCAGCGCACACTTGTGTGGTGCTCAGAAGCTGCTTCTCCGCCCGAAACCAATCCACGTCCG
>JAUZEU010000399.1 GCA_030838885.1 Bryobacterales bacterium
CACCATAGCGCTGGTAACACAAGGCGAAAAACGCTATGCCGCAGCGTCCGCCTCCTACGCCCGCGCGCTTGAAACCATGCGCGCTAAAGGCTCCCCAAATGACCGGAACACACTGAGCGTGATGGACCGTTATGCCACCGTCTTAGCCAGTCTGCATCGCACCGATGAAGCGAAGCAACTGCGTCAGGAAATCAAAACCTTCGGTCTCCGCCAGCCATGACGACAGGCTACTCACTCCCGCAGCGTCCGCATCCTGTGATCGCCACTCGATGCACCACCGGCCTTCCTGCCAGTGCTGCAAGCTCTAACAACCGCCCACCTAACTCTTTCAGATACGAATCGTCCAACCCACAAATCGCCGGAGCAGTGATTCAGGCCTGTAACGATTGGCGCTCTGAGCGGTTTACCCTGTATATCCGCCGGCGCTCGCCGGCGCCTTCAGCACAGCCGGCCCGCCGGCGGAAAGGTCGTACCCATGCGCGCCATCACCGCGCTCGCGCTCTTCGTGTCTCTGGCCCAAACCTGTTTCGCAGAAGCTGATTGGTCCTCCTGCAACCGCACCGGATCTAAGGCCTTCCACGAGCAAAAATGGACCGAAGCTTATGCAGCCTTCGAAGCCGGGTGGCCACTCGCCAGGACACCTGTCGAGCAAGCTATCACCTCCAACAATCTCGGCGCGTCCCTTAACGCTCTGGAGCGGATCCCTGAAGCGCTCCTGTGGTTTGAGCGGTCCATCGCCCTCTGGCGCACCCTGCCAGGCCACTCGGAAGAAGTTGCTGAAACGGCGCTCGGTCTCACAGACGTATACCGGTCTGTCGGACGCTTCACCGAAGCCGAGCAAATCATCCGATCCCTGCTCCAGAGCGATCTTCTGGATGAGCACAAAGCGGCGCTTCTCAACACGCTGGGCGATATGCTCGGCGAACAGTCCCGCACGCCGGAAGCGCTCAAAGTTTTCCAGTCAGCCCTGGCCCTGCCGGGGATTTCCGGCAAGCGTCAGATCGAGGCAAATCTGGGTCTTGCCGATATAGACAGGAGAGCCGGCAATCGAGCCGGCGCACTGGAAAAAGCGGCCCGCGTAATCACTCTCACCCGTCAGTTGGGGACCGTTCAATTGGGACCTGTTCCGTTCGAAGCCCTCGCACTACGTCTGCAGGGTCTCGTGTGGTTTGACGCGGGCGACTTAGCGCGAGCCGAACCCATCCTCCGTCGTTCCCTTTCCATGTTTCAGCAGCAGGTCCCCAATCCGCCGCGTCAGATTGCCGCCGCCTTCAATTGCCTGGCCGAACTCTATCGCGACCAGGGCAAGTACTCTCTCGCCGAAGAAGCCTGGCTTCACGCGCTTGAAATAGAGCGCAGGAGCTCAGGTGAAAATCATCCGCACACCGCCGTCCTCATGGAATCTCTCGCCGGCCTCTACAGCCTCGAAAAGCGCCACACCGAAGCGGCCGAACTGGCCTCCCGCGCCTGGACCATCATGTCCAAAACCTTCGGCGACGACAGCGTCCCCGCCGCCGGAGCCCTGGCCACTATAGCGTTAGTAGCACAAGGCGAAAAACGCTACGACGCCGCCTCCGCCTCCTACGCCCGCGCACTCGAAATCATGCACGCCAAAGGATCCCCGAATGACCAGAACATACTCAGCGTGATGGACCGTTATGCCGCCGTCTTAGCCAGCCTGCATCGGACCAGCGAAGCAAAGCAGGTGCGCCAGCAAATCAAAACCTTCCGCCTTCGCTAACCGCCGGGTCTGGTCTGAATGTGTATGCTTTGTTATAGGTATCATGCGGGAGACCCTGCGCGCAACAGGACTGAAAACCAAGCGCGAGGCCGTTGAACTGGGCTTGCGGACCTTGCTGAGGCTGAAAAAACAGGCGCATCCGCCAGTTGCGCGGCAAACTAAAGTGGCAGGGTGATCTCGATGCCATGAGGACCGACAGCTGATCCTCGTGGACTCGAGCGTCTGGATTGATTACTTTAACGGAGTCGTGACCCCGAAAACAGCGAAGCTGGATAGTCTCCTGGGCCACGAAACGCTAACGATCGGTGATCTGATTCTGACAGAGGTTCTGCAGGGTTTTGCTGAGGAGCGGGATTTCAACGACGCGAGAAAGTTGCTCTTAACTCTCGATATGGAGTTGGGTGGAAAAGAAATTGCGATCCAGGCAGCGAACAACTTTCGGGCGTTGCGCAGTCTCGGTATCACTATTCGCAAGACCATGGACACGATCATCGCCACACGCTGCATAGAGAGCGGATATCACTTACTGCACAGTGACCGCGACTTCGAACCATTCGCCAAACATTTGGGCCTGCGCGAAGTCTGGTGCCCGCCAACTGACTGACATCCCGGCTCAGACCTTCGCTGCTCACAAGCGGCGATACATCACATAAGCATCTGTATACCCCGCCACCGGATGCAGGAACGCCCCCGGCAACCGCCCCACAATCTCAAACCCGAAGCTCTTCCACAGCCGGACCGCCCGTTCGTTCGTGCTGACAACGAAATTGAACTGCATAGCCTGAAACCCTCGCTCCTTTGCATGATCCAGTGAGTGCGCACACATGGCCCTTCCAGTCCCCCGGCCACTTGCCGCTTCCGCTGTCACATACCCGCAATTAGCGAAATGAGAACCGCCGCCCAGCTGATTCGTGCGAAGGAAATAAGTCCCCGTCACGAGCCCGCCCTCTTCACCCACGAAAACCTCATGCCCCTCCCCCAACCACCACGCAAGCGCATCTTCCCTGGTCATCGTCCGTGGCAGGCAGTATGTTTCCCCGGCCCGGATAACCGGCTCAAGAATCGCCCATATCGCATCCGCATCCTCAGGCCGCGCTGCTCGAATCGCTGGCATGGCTTCAAATATCCCATTTCCGAAGCCCATCGACACGCCGCCTGATATCGTGTACACAAAGCCATATGAAACTCCTGACCGCCCTCCTGCTAACCGCCGGCCTCTTCGCGCAAAACCCTGCCATCCAGCGCACCATTGTCCAGCGGAAAGACATTTCCATGCCCGGCCGCGAAGCCGTCGTCGCGCGCGTCGAGATCGCCCCCGGAGGCAGCGCCGGCCGTCACACCCATACCGGTGAAGAGATCAGCTACGTCATGGACGGCGAACTAGAAGTCCTCGTCGAGGGTCAACCACCGCTCACCGTCAAGACCGGCGAGTCCTTTGTCATCCCCGCAGGCGCAAAGCATGATGCCCGCAACAAAGGCTCTGTCCCGGTGAAACTCGCCGCCGTGTACCTCGTCGAAAAGGGGAAGCCGCTCGCCACTCCCGCGCCCTGACCGTTACTGCAGCACCACGAGTTCGTAATCGCTCAGCTCCGGAACCACCACTTCCGAATACACGCCCTTGCGCGTAACAGCCAGCACGCCGGCCTTACGCACACTCTTCGCGCTGCGGAATGTCCCCTCCACCTGCACCCGGATATTCCGCATCGCCACCGGCGCAAAGTATCCCGTCTCCGCCTGCCCGCTCATATTGATCAGGTGCAGCATCGTCCGCTCCTTCTGCTTCATCAGCGACACCTCCACCAGCGGATGCGCATCCGTCCGAACCTGCCTCTGCACCATCAGCCGGTCCAGCACGTCCCGAAACAGCCCCGCATGCGCCGGCAGACTCAGCCGGTAATACAGCGCGCCCAGATCCCACGGAATCCACGTCACGCTTCCTTTGCCCATCTGCCTCACCACGATGCCCGGCAGATCCGTGTCCTTCTGATCCACATGCACCAACTCCGGCGGTCCGATCATCGAAGGCGGCACCAGCGTTAAATCACTTGCCCCGGTCGCAGCCACCTCCGTAAAAGCCCCGTTCAGCAGCAGTAAATCCGTGTCTTTCAGCGACGGAAAAGCCGCATGATTCCGCACCCGCAAATACCCCTTCACATCGCTCTGCGTGCGCCCCACCCCTGCCACCGGAAAATCCGGCACGTGCGGGCTCACAATCAGCACTTTCCCGCCACTCTCCGCATATCCCTGCAGCTCGGCCGGAGCCCACTCTGTCGCGATTGCCACATCGAACGTGCGCCTGCTCAAAATCTCCGCATTGTCCGAAACCGCAAACGGAATATGTTCCTCGCTCAACATCCGGAACACCCCGCGGTACGGCTCCTGCCTGTACGTGCGCCCCGTCTTCTGCGACGCTCCCAGCAACAGCACCCGCGCCGCGCTCTCCTGCCCGGAAAAATACTGCTCATTCTCCGCCACCCACCGGAAGATCGGCTTGGCCGTCTCCACGGCCTGCCGGTCCTGCTGATCCAGCGTGCCATTCACTTCAAACGTCAGCGCGCCCCCGTGCGCAATGTTCTGCCACATCCGCAATGCAATCTCATTCCGAGGCACCGTCGCAAAACGCCAGGGCATATCGACAAACTGCATGTTCAGATTCACGGCCATCTTCTGCGGCTCGCTGTTCCGCGCCCGGTTCACGTTGTCGCTCGCCGAATACGGCCACAGCGGCAGTGCCCGCTCCACCGCCGTATTCGATTCCGACATAATCCCGTCCGTCGTCTCCTGAATGTAATTGAAATACCCGGCCTTCGGGCGCTTCGCATGAATCAGCTTCCCGATCTCCGCCGCCACTTCCCTTGAAGCCGCAAACATGAACTTGCGGTAATCGTCATCCGGCTTATCCGGAATCTCTTTCTGAAAGGCGGCCCGGTACCGGGTCCTGCACGCATCGCAATGGCACAGCCCCACCTCACGCCCGCTGTAATCCCGCGCCTGGTTCCCGAACATGTTGAAGAACAGCCCGTCCACGTCATACCGCTGCAGCGCTTCCGCAAGAATCTTCTGCACCTGCACCCGGTAATACCCGCCGTTGATGCACGTCGAGTACAGCCCGTTATAGATCACCGGCTCGCCATTCCCCTGCCGGAAGAACCACTCCGGATGCGCATCGAACACCCGCTTCGGCGTCTTGCTGAAATCAAACCGCCCCACTACCCGGATCCCCCGGCCATGCGCGTCTTTCAGCACTTCGCCAAACAGATCGCGCCCCGCCGGCAGATCGGGGCTTGCATAATGAAACTCCACCTGCGTCGGATAGTACGCCGCGATCCCGCCCATCCCGAACAGCAGCACGTTCGCACACATGTCGGCCAATTGATCCACCAGGTGTCGCGCATCCATGCCCGCATCCGTCTGCCGCAGATTCGTCTGCACCCACTGGATCGGCTCCGTCATCCACCAACCCGCCGTCTGACCATGTGCCTGGTACAGCCCCAACCCACTCAACAGAACGAACAAGCCACAAAATCGCCGCGTCATTTCAAGCCGATTCTTTCACAGAACAATCCGCGCTACACTGATCTCCGCTTGCCCAACTCCGACCTTTTCGCCAGCCACTCCCTCTCCCAACGCCTCGAACGCGCCGAAGGCATGGCCAACGCTGCCTACATCGAATCCCGCGCCAAACTTGCCCTGACCGCCACGCCCGAGTGGATCGACGTCTCCGGTACGTATGCGATGTTCGATACCCCGGATTCCCCTGTCACCCAAACCTTCGGCCTCGGCATGTTCGGCGAAGCCACCGCCGCCGATCTCGACCGCATCGAGGCCTTCTTCGCCTCTCATAGCGCGCCCGTCCATCACGAAATCAGCCCCCTCGCCGACCCGTCCGTCTGGCCCCTCATCGCGGAGCGCCGCTACGCCCCGTTTGAATTCACCAGCATCCTGTATATGGATCTGCGCAATGCCCAAATTCCCGAACCAGCCAATCCAAATGGCATTCAGGTCCGCGTCAGCCCACCCGAGGAAGCGGAGACCTGGGCGCGCACCGCAGTTGCGGGGTGGGGCCAATCCCCCGTCATAGAAGACTTCATGCAAACCGTCTTCAACACCGAAGGCGTCTCCCCGTTCATGGCGGAAAAGGACGGACATCCCATCGCCACCGGGGCCCTGAATATTCAAAACGGAGTCGCACTTCTCGCCGGCGCCAGCACCATCCCCGTAGCTCGTGAGCAGGGGGCTCAGCGCGCCCTGCTCGCAGCACGCCTTCACTACGCGGTCGAAGCCGGATGCGAAATTGCTGCCATGGGAGCCCTTCCCGGCAGCGCATCGCAACGCAACGCCGAGCGCTCCGGATTCCGCATCGCCTACACCCGAACGAAATGGCGGCTAGCTGTACAATGACTCAACACATGCCGGAACAAGAACAAAGTTATGCAAAGCACACCAAACTCGTCCCCCTCTTCCACTTTTTCCTGCTCCCCCTCATTCTTCTGACGTTAGTTGGCTCCCTCGTAAACCTCTATCACTCCCTGGGCGACCATGAGCGTATCTACAACGCCTCGCTCATCACGGCAATCTCAGTTGCCCTCCTGCTGCTCGGTTTCCTCGCCCGCGTCTTCGCCCTCACCGCGCAGGACCGCGCCATCCGTGCCGAAGAAAACATGCGCCACTACCTCCTCGCCGGCCGCCCCCTCGATACCCGCCTCACCGTTAAGCAAATCGTAGGTTTACGCTTCGCCTCCGACTCCGAACTCGTCGACCTCGCCCGCAAAGCCGCCGAAGGAGGCATCTCTCCCGACGCCATCAAGAAGTCCGTCAAATTCTGGCGCCCCGACCACGACCGCCTCTGAAGTTGCACATTCCTGAGCCGCCCGCCTTGAGCAACCGGTGCTCCGCCCGGGCGCAATAGAGCGCCCCTCCGCTGTTGGCCGTTGGTTTGCATCAAGTATGACGCGGTGAGTAACTACTGGCTCACTCGGCTGGTGTTTCAGCGCGGGCTCGGGCTCGTTTATCTGGTCGCCTTCCTATGCGCCCTGAATCAGTTCCGGCCGCTGCTGGGCGAGCGCGGGCTGCTGCCGGTGCCCTCATTCATCCGGCAGGTTCCGTTTAGCAAAGCCCCCAGCCTGTTTTACCTCGCGCCGAAAGACTGGGCGTTCTCGGCAGCAGCATGGGCGGGGATCCTGCTGTCGGCTCTTGTGATTACCGGCCTGGCCGACCGCTACACATCCTGGCTGAATGCCCTTGTGTGGTTCGGAATCTGGCTGCTCTACATTTCATTCGTCAATGTGGGGCAAACCTTTTACGCCTTCGGGTGGGAATCCATTCTGCTGGAAGCCGGATTCCTGGCCATCTTCCTGGGTGCGAGGCACGTGGAGCCGCCACTGATTGTGATCTGGCTGCTCCGCTGGCTGGCATTTCGCGTCATGTTCGGCGCAGGTCTCATCAAACTGCGTGGCGATCCGTGCTGGCGCAATCTGACATGCCTCGACTATCACTATGAAACCCAGCCCATGCCAAATCCGCTCAGTTGGTACCTTCACACGGCTCCCGAGTGGACACACAAGGCTGGCGTGGCATTCAATCATTTCGCCGAACTTCTGGTGCCTTTTCTCTATTTCCTGCCTCAGCCGCTGGCAACAATCGGCGGATTGATCACAATCGTTTTCCAGGGGTCGATTTTTCTGAGCGGAAACCTATCCTGGCTCAATGTACTTACGATGGTGCTGGCCGTTTCGACGGTGGATGGCCGGTACCTTGCGGCAGTGATTCCGACACGCCAGCCCATATTGACGGTGCCGGCAGTTGGTTACAGGGCGGCCGTGATCGCGCTCGCCTTGCTTGTCGTCGCGCTGAGTATCCAACCCGTGCGAAACATGCTTTCACCCCGGCAGGTAATGAACACGAGCTACAATCCCTTTCATTTAGTCGGTACTTATGGCGCTTTCGGAGGGATTACGCGGCAGCGATACGAGGTGGTGGTGCAAGGCACTGACGACGACGTACTCACGCCCTCCACCCGCTGGAAGGAGTACGAATTCAAAGGCAAGCCAACCGATCCGTCGCGAATGCCGCCGCAGATTGCACCCTATCATTTACGACTCGATTGGCTGATGTGGTTCGCCGCCATGTCGACGTACTACCAACACCCATGGTTTGTGAACATGATGGCCAAACTTCTCGCGAATGACCAGCCGCTGCTGGGGCTGCTGAAAACCAATCCGTTTCCGGAGCACCCTCCAAAGTACGTCCGGGCGGAACTGTACGAGTATCACTTCGCCAACCCCGAAACGCGCAGGAAGACGGGCCAGTGGTGGGTTCGCACGCCGGCCGGAAGCTACTTTCCCGCAGTATCGCTGGATGACCCTGCATTCCGACAGATTCTGCAGCGGAAAGGCTGGCTTTAGTGACCTCATCGCGGCGGCAGGATTGTCATTGAGGGCGCCGCACACTCACCCGCACTTGCAGTACACTGCCGAGGCTTAAGATTCTTGTCCAGACAGATTCGCGCTTCCTGTAACTTCCCGTTCACGCACGTCGCCCGGAAAGCGGATTGGGGAAAACCCGGATTCGCCGCCGCAAACTGAGCCTCGAGCTGCGTCGCGCTTTCACTCAGCGTTTGTGTTGGTGAGGCCAGCTCCGAAGGGATTTGCACCGAATCGCGGGCCTGCCGCACACTCGCAAAATACTGCTCGGCGCTCACTCCCGCACAGCTTCCATGGATCGTCCATTCGTGCTGAATCAGGCTCTGTCCCGGCATGTATTTCAGCATCACAGTGATGATCGCCGCCGATACCGGGCTCACGGAACCGCAATTTTCAGGGCCCCGTCCGGTATTGCTCTGAGGCCACAGCCCGTGGACCACAAAGCCCAGACGCCGTCCCGGCGCACATTCCAGGGGATCCTTATTGCCAGCCGGCCCCGCACAAAAATCAGGTGCCCAGGAAAGACTCAGCAGATAGTAGTCGAATGGTGCGGCGCTCTTGCGGGCGCGCCGATGTGCCGCGCCCGCAAGTGTTACAAACAAAAGACAAATAACCAGCAATCGTGACCTTGCCATTCGTTGATTCTATCCGGGTTCGGGTTTACTCCCCGGCACCAGTCATCAGGCAGAATCTGGTGCATCCTGGGCACAATTGGCAGCGAATGCATCCCACGGTACGCGAACGAACGTAATCTAACGACAGAAATTTATGCGCTCACCAGATTGACAAACGTCGCGCTCTGTCTCGTTCTCATCGCTATGGATGCGACGGGAATTGAGAGCCGCACCAGCGAAGTCGTGCAAGTTCAGGTCAGGATTTCGGATCGCACGACATGACTCATGAAGAGATCGCCACCCGCGCTGCACAACACGGGGTGAAAAGCGTGTTTGCGGTTGTCATAAACGGCAAACTCGCCGGCTGCTGTGCGGGCCGCGGCGTCGAAGAAAACGTGTTGCGCGAAACGCTGCGGTAGTCCGGCAGGAAGACGAAGTTACTGTGCGAGCCCGGCGGCGAGTTGCGGGAAAGGTCAGGGGCGGTAGCGGAATATCTGCAGCTCGGAACGCCCTCTCGAATCATGAATGGTTTGCAACGCAGTTCTTCGTAGTCCGAGCCGGCTTGCAATCTCATCCAGACGTTTGCCCGCCCCGGATAGTACTCACGTCCGGGCACATGATCCACGAAAAGCGCGCGCGGGTCGTGCAATGTCTGCTCTGTTTCAGTGACCGGCTGCCCGAGCGTCCAAAGTGGCTGCACCTGCAGCCTTCCGCTGTGCAGTAACCAAAGATTTTCGTACAAGCCGTAATCGATTGTGTAAACGTGATCCGCGCCGTCTGTAACAGTCATTGACAGCGTTGAGATCGCGTCTGTAAAAAGCCCCGCACCGCCAGTTCGCTGCAATTGATTCAGGTACGTATGGAAGACCAGCAGGTTCGCGCTCACTAAGATTGATGCCGCCAGGGCCGGCAGATACTTCCTGCGAACAGAACGGACCGCGATCGCTACCAGCAATTGCGGCATGGGATATAGCAGAACCATGTGATGAGCTGCACCCGTATACTTTGTAATTGAAATCAGGAGTAATGAACCCGTGCAGAACGCACTGGCAAACAACGCAGGCTTAAACTCACTTGACCTCATCTTCCATACACACACAGCGATCGACGCCAGAACCGCGGGCAGAAAGAGACCATGGAATTGAGGGCCGGAATGGTCCGCCACTCCATCCATCCTGGTAACCACGCCGAAGAGATCGGAACCATCGAGTAAATAGCGCAGGGTAGCGACCTTGGCCTGAAATCCTTCGAACGAAAGATGGACATTGGACCGCAAGGTGGATGCCGGCCGTCGGATATTATAAAGCGCAAGAGGCATGCAGCCGAGAACGAAGGCCAGTGCACAGCGCAACACGGCGCGTGTATCCGGAAGCGATCTCCTGACTGCAGGCAAATACGCGAGCAGACCACCGGCAGCCACGCCCGTGAGCGCCCATATGAACACCGCCTTATTCCAAAGCCCGAGGCCCAGAACGAAACAGGCAAGCTGAGGCCGTCGTCTGGCGAACAGCGCAAGACTCGACATAAGTAGCAGATGCTCCATTGCCACCGGACCCCAATCGAAAGTGTTGGTGATGAGGAAGCATGGGTCCGTCGCGAGCATTAAGGCGGCGATAGCTGCAACTGTTCGGCTCGAAATGTGGCGCACGAAATCGAACGTGAGCGCGACTGTCGCCGCGCCGGCCAGGGCCATGGGCAGGCGTATGCTCCAGACGTTGGGTCCGAACAGATGAAGCACTGGCCAATACAGCAGGCCTTTCAGACTGCCCGCGTAATAGAAGATCATCAGCGGAAACTGATGCCTGAATACGCTGATACTAAACTCGCGCGGCAGTCCTCCGAATGTGGCCAGGCCAAATACAGCCTCATCGCTCTCCAGCCCGGCGTGAGGAATGAGCATACAAGCCAGACAGAACGCGATCAGCGAAGCGGCCAACGATAGCTGAGTGTCGTGCTTCAAGCAGATGGATTAATATTCACACAACACCGGATTGGAAATGCAGCGCACGAGCCTGACGCGCCACATCGGGGCCTGCTGGGCCGGGACCCGTGCCTGGCGGGTGCCACAAACCTAAACCCAGGTCAGGAGTGATTCAAACCAATCGCTCTCGATTGACCTGCGACTCCGCGAAATCAGCAGTTACCACCCGAGCCAATACACGGGAGCAAGCGCTGCGAGTGCAGCGCCGACTTGTGCTGCGAGGACCTGCAGCGCCGTTTTCGGAGCCCGCGGCAGCCACTTCGCCGCGTAGAAGGCCACCAGCGGAACCTGTCCAGCCATGAGTAGCTGCCAGATATGGGCAGCGGCACCTTCGTCGGTCTGGCGGGCAATGCCGAACATGGCAATGTGGTACAGCACCGTGATAAGTGCTGCCAGGGACATGCCGATTGGAATGAAGGCGCTCGGCTGTCTCGTTATGGAACCATTCATTTCAGAACCCTCCCAGCCGACTATATCAATGCGCAAACTACTTTGCATTGAAAAGTCCGGCCACTTATCAGCGTGGATCCGTGTTCATCCGGCTTTCATCTGCGGTAGAGGATGTCCGGAAGATCGTAGAAAGTGAGCGACTCACCCCGAGCCGTGATAGGCTCGGGGGAATTTTCTGCCAAGAAAAAGGAGTCGCTTGTGAAAAGACAATACCAGATCAGTAAACGTCGCGCTGCGGAGAAGTTCGAGCAGTGGGCCAGGAGCAA
>JAUZEU010000415.1 GCA_030838885.1 Bryobacterales bacterium
AGTCACTAAAAAAGCTCGGCGAGCAGGCAAAGACATCGAATGACCAGACCCGCATATTGATGGATCAGTTTATGCTTGCGCTGACTCCATTTCTGGACCTTCAGTCTTACAACCACGGGCTCGTACCCTTCCTTGAAATCGGGAGACCGCCTGAAATTCTCCGATGTCCAAGGCTTCGACGGTCTGACCCGGTACGCACAGCACCTAAAGCTAACGAATGTCTCGAATGCGTTTGCTTTCGCACCATCAGCTGTTCTTCAATATGCGGGGCGCAATGGAGCCATCGCGCGATACGCAGACTACTGTCGCACGGCTATCCTGCCCGGAGCAACGCCTGATTTCTGGCTCAAACAACTTCTCTCAGAGAAGGCTTGGAGAGACCACCATGCCGAGAGGTTCAAGCACACGAGACCTGATTTTTTCGAGAACGCTTTAGGCACCGGTGCTTTTGACAACTGTACTTGGCCCACTTCGGCATTTCAATTTGGCCCACCCCCGGGTTGATGTTTGCAGCCAGGATTTTGGGGTTCCGGCCGCATAGAGAGGGACCCGCCGTCGAAGCTGTGGGAATGGTGGAAAGGCCGCAGGGTTTGCGGGGTTTCCAAGGGCTGTGGGAGAAGCGGGAAGCCTGCCCCTGGCTTTCCGCTTTTTCCATCAGCCCGTCATTTCCACAGCTTCAGCTCTCTTCCGGAGCTTTTTCCCCTTTCTTCCGCTTGTCGAGCGTCCGCCGGAACCGATAAGACTCCTTCCCTGTTTCCAGGATGTGCGCCCGGTCAGTGATGCGGTCCAGCAATGCCTTGCATAACCGGGCGTTCGGAATCACCTGTGTCCACTCGGAAAAGGCCAGATTCGTTGTCAGAATTACCGCCGTCCTTTCCGCGCGTTCCGCGATCACCTGGAACAGGAACTCCGCGCCCACTTCCGCCAAAGGCACGTACCCGACCTCGTCAATCGCGATTACGTCATAGCGGCTCCAGCGAGCCATCACGCGCCGCAACTGCAACTGATGTTTGGCTTCCACCAGTTCATTCATCAGCGCCGCCGCCGTTGTGAACCTGACCCGCCGCTGCTGCCGGCACGCCGCCACGCACAACCCGGTCAGCAAATGCGTTTTTCCCGTGCCGCAATCACCAATCAGCAAAACCGGCTCGGCGCGTTCGATGTATCCGCCCGCTCCCAGCTCCTGCATCTTCGCCGGCGAGATCATCGGCGTCTGGTTGTAATCGAACTCCTCCAGCGTCTTCACCCGCGGCAGATGCGCCTCCTTAATACGGCGCCCGATTGTGTTCCGCTCCCGCTCTTCCATTTCGGCCGACAGCAGTGCCTCCAGATAGCCGAGGTGTGTCTTCTTTTCCCGAACGGCCTGCTCCGCCAGCGTGCTGAACTGTGCCCCTATAGAAGGTAGCCGGAGTCCCTTGCAGTGCTGCCGGATTGTGGCGTCCTGTAACTGGATAATCTGCGGGCTCACTGCCGTCCTCCCGCCGTCAGCAGTTCGTCATATTCATCCATCACCGGCATTGGCCTCTTGTATTGCTCCAGCGCTCCGATGTCCATGGGTTCGCAGACCACGTGCCGCAGGCTTTCCGCGTTCAGCAGGTGCTCAATGGCCGCAGTGTCCGTGCAACCGGTGGCCGCCGCCGTTTCGATCGCTTTCCGCAACTGCTCCTTGCCATGCTGTTTGCCGAGTTGCAGCAGCCCGACCATCTGTTTGGTCCCGCTCTGTTTGCCGTGCCGCATCATCAGCGCACGCCAGATAGCATCGAAACTCTCCGGCCAGAGCCCCGCCCGGCGTTGTTGTTCCAGCGGACGGGAGCCGGCCAGCGCGCCCGGCTTCCGGGTTAACACATCAAGGTAATGCTCCAGATCGAGAATCTGCTGCTGCCGGGAATAACAGCGCTCATGCCGGGCGACGCATTGTCCGTCATGCCAGAGTTCCACCCTGCCTGCATAGGCTTTGGCATGTACCCGGGTTCCGGCTTTCAGCGGAACCGAATAGGCATTCGTCAAAACCGCGACACAACCGAGACTGTTCACCGTTGGAAAGCTGGTCTGTGCCAGATCCATACCCTCCGCCGCCAGCGGCTGCAGATGCTCCCGCTCAATGATCATTCCGGCTCCCACGTTCTGTTCCCGTCCGCCGATCCGCCGCTGTTCATCCTGCCGGCATGCGGCCAGCAACTGCCCGTTCTGGTCATTCAGGTCCATCGCCGCAGGCACCGGAACCCAGTGGTTCCGCCGGAAATAGCCAGCTTCTCCTTCCACTCCTCCTTTCTCGTGGCCTTCGCCTGGCGTGCAGAACTCGCTTTCATAGCGCCAGTGCGAACGGAACGCGATGAACCGGCTGGTTTGCTCGCGCAGGTGACCCTGCAGGATCTTCTTTACTGCTGAACTCAGGTTGTCGTACCGCAGACGCCTGAACACCCCGTCGTAATACGCGAACGCGAGTTCATGGGCTTCCAGGAACGCCTGCTGCGTCGCGTGGAGAAAAGCGTAGTGGAAAGCCGCGCGGCTGGCCATACTCCGCATGGAGAAGACCTGCAGCTTTGTCCGCTCGCCTGCCATGTCGGCATGGGCCTCATACCAATCCACTTGCGCTTCGACTCCCCAGTCGTAACTCTGCGGCACGAAGGTCTCCTGCATCGCGAGGCCGAGCGCAATCTTCCGGCGATGCACATACTGCCGGACCGTCCGCTCACAGACGACACATTCCGGTTTCTCCGTCCGGATCCGTTCCCAGATGCGGCGCGCGGTGTGGCGCTGTTTGCGTGGAGCCTTCTTATCGGTCTCCAGTATTCCGTCGATGAATGGGATTGCGGCATCCATCTTCCAGTGCCGCCGCTCCACTTTCTTCCGCGGCACCGGCAGCGCGCTCGAAATCGCCTCGCGCACCATGCGCCGATGTACTTTCAGCTTCTTCGCGACTCCGGCAATGGTTCCGATGCCGAACTCGTACTCTCTGCGGATTTGCTCGAACAACTCCACTTTTGATCTCCAGTCCAACGAGTTCCTCCGCCGCGGGCTCTCGCCCGCATCAGAGTACCTGTTTGTCTTGGAGGGTGGGCCAAATTAAAATGCCGAACTGGGCCACTTCAGACTACCGAAATCAACCGGGGACGCCGTCGTAGTTTTCTGCCGCGATTCTGCTGAGTTCGTTCACGCATTCAGGTGGAATCTTCGAGTTGATATCAACGGGGATGTTGAGCCGTACGGCGTAGAACACATTCCAGAGCAGTTGCTCTATACCGCGCGGTCGCGGCAGATGAGAGAAACCTAATCGTCTGGGTTTTCTGCCGTAAAACTCAGCGGAATCCAAGCACTGCCCCAGCACAAGCCAGAACGCTTGCGCGGCATCGAAAGTTTCCGCCTATTTCTGCTCAGCGCGGACCCGGAAAAAAGCCCCCGAATGCTGATAAGTCGCGTTTACAGCGTCTCAAAATCCGCCCTCACGCGACCCCTTTATTAGTCTCGGCGAGGCGCGTACACTTTTCCCCATGAGCAATGATTTGATCGTCCATGAACCGTTGCCTGTTCCCATGGAACAGCAGGCGACGGGCGACGATCATCTTGTGGCCCTCTGGCTTCATGGCAGGCCCCTCACCACCCAGCGCGTTTACTCCATCGACATCCGCCGCATGCGGGCATTCCGCCTGAAACCCTTCATTGCCGTCACGCTAACCGACCTTCAGGATTTTTCTGACTCTCTGGCCGGCAATGCACCTTCTACCCGTCACCGCACGCTCTCGGCTGTCAAATCGCTCTTCACCTTCGCCCATAAGCTCGGCTATCTGCAATACGACGTCGCCCGCGCGCTCCGGCTGTGCCCGATGCCCATGCTTCGCGCGAGGCGGAGCAATAGCTGTCGCGCGTCGGTGGTGAGCCTGAATGAAGTCGGTCGCGGTTCTTTTGCCATCCGCAGACCTTAAAGACTGCGGAAGCTTCGCGCAAGAGAAAAGCGCTACAAATGAGCTACATCCGGGCTACGTTTTTCCTTGCGCTATCTTTCCGCGCCCTGTATCAAAGAACATCGCCACTCGCACGCGCCGAAGCTTTTGCGAGAATATGAAGGAGAGACCACCATGCCAGCCGAACCGAACATCCACCTCGATGACACACTGCTGGCAGCCCTTGAAGCCGCTGCCCGGCGTGAAAGCAAGAGCGTGGACGAGAAGGCGGCAGAACTGGTCATGGCGGGGCTGGACCGCAAGGCCCGCATGGAACGCATATTCGAGATCGGGGACGAAATCAGGGCGCAGCATCCCGACACCCCCGCCGAAGCCGATATTCCCCATACCGTCCGGTTGATGCGCCGCCAGCGCACGCTCACTCGCTAGCGTCCGGCCCGTCCGTTGTCCCGCGTGACCTTCGATACCAACGTTTTCATCTCCGCGCTCGTATGGGACGGCCCGCCGCGTCAGCTCCTCCGCATGGCGGAGGCGGGCGCGTTCCGGCTTCAGGTCTCGCAGCCCATTCTCGATGAAACGGCGCGCGTGCTGGCGGAGCGCTTCCACTGGCCGCAGGAGGACACCGCCGAGGCGCGGGACCTGCTTTCGTCCATCGGCCAGCGCGTGGTGCCCCATATCACCCTGAATATCTGCCGGGACCCGGATGACGACCGGATTTTGGAATGCTCGCAGGCATCCCGGTCGGATTATCTGGTGACGGGTGATAAGGACCTTCTGGTGCTGAAGCAGCATGCCGGGGCCCGCATTCTGAAACCGGCTGACTTTCTGGCGCTGGTGCAGCAGCGGGGTAGGTGAGATTCCGCACATTCATCTGGATTAGACTGATGAGTTGAAGGCGCTCATTGGTCAATAGATGAAATACGAAGCCTTCGATACTCTGGCACTAGAGGAAATTTTCAAATTCGATTCGGTCGTACATTTACGGCTCTCTTCCAGAGAGAATGGACAGCTGGAGTTCAAAGAATCGTTCAACATCCAATCCGCCCCGGACTACGCAAGAACAATGGCGGCTTTCGCCAACGCCTCGGGAGGCTACCTTGTATTCGGCGTGAAGGACAAGCCCAGAGACTTGATGGGGCTTACCAACAATGCGTTCGATAATCTCGACCCGGCTAAACTCACCGAGCACTTGAATTCCGCTCTCGCCCCGGAGTTGCATTGGGAGCAGACTATTCATACGGTTAAGGGCAAGAAAGTCGGAATTATATATGTTCACGAAGCCAGAAACAAACCTGTGGTTTGCACCAAGAATTCTGGCGACCGCAAAGAAGGGGACATTTATTACCGTTACCGAGGGCGGAGCGAGAAGATCAAATATCCAGAGCTTCGACAAATATTGGAAGGTGAGCGAGAACAAGAACGTCAGCTATGGATGACGATGCTCCAAAAGATGGCGCGCATGGGAATTGAGAATGTGGGTATTCTGAATTCCACCACTGGACAAATTAGCGGCGCAAGCGGGTCTCTCCTCATTTCTGAGGAGCTTCTGCCCAAACTGAAGTTCATTACCAGTGGTCGTTTGTCGAGTCGGAAGGGGCACCCGTCCTAAAGCTGGTCGGTGAAGTTACCCCTATAAAAGGGAATCTTATTCAGCCCACGAGACTTGTTCATCAGAACTTACACGGGGCTGACCTCATTCGTGCTTTTCTCACGCGAGAAACGGTTCTGTCTCCCCTCGCATACGTGAAGCAAGTCTGTTTTGAAGCGGCTAAGCATTTCCCTCTTCACTTCTTTATCAACCAGACAAATGTTGCTGTCTCACAGGTTATCGCCGAAATTCAAAAGGTGGATTGTAAGGAAAGCAAAAAAGCGCCTCTCATCGAGCGTTTGAAGACGAAGGAGAACTTTGTCATGGGGAAGTTAACCACTAAATCGGATGTGGGAAAGCGCAGGAGAGAAGCGTTTAATCGTATTCTCGATAAAACATATACAGATGCGGAGGCCGAAGCGGATCTCGTAACCTTTTTTCATGTGTTGACTCATTTGACGGGTGCGCAGGCGGACCCTACTTTTCTTCTGCCGATACTCTTACGGACGATAATGCCGAAATATCAATCGCTCAACTCGCCACACGCAACGCTCATGAGAAAAGCGGTCTGTCACCTCGACATAATTTGGTATAGGAAATAGCTTTTCTTTACACGCGGCTTCAAACCCAATAATCAGCGTCGCGTTTTGTCGCCTGTCCGAGTGCGACCAGCGTTTCCAGAATGGCCGAGACATCCGCTGACCGCGCCCGCACGAAGTTCCGCGCCACGGTCTCGGATGGAGCAGGCGCGGGAGTCTGGCGAAGGAAATTGCGCACGGCGCTAACATGCTCCGGCAGCGAAGACGGCCAGGGGGTGCGGACCGAACGTGCCGGCT
>JAUZEU010000422.1 GCA_030838885.1 Bryobacterales bacterium
TCAGTTCAGGCCGCATAGGTCCGGGGAGAAGTGTGCCCGAACGCCAAAATACAAGGCGTTTTGGCCACGTATCCCCTCACTGGGGTAACTCAACAACCCCGTAAATCACCCCCAGGGGGCTTAAAGCGAAAGAGCGCCGGCCACAACTCTTACTTTTTCAGCACCCTGTTTTTTTTAGAGACATCCGTCCCTGTAATCCCCATGGCGATGCCGATGTCTGCCGCTTTCAGGGCCGGAGCGTCATTGACGCCATCTCCCGTCATCCCGACAACCGAACCGCCGTGCTGGAGTGCGCGCACGATCCGGAGCTTGTGTTCGGGGCTGACCCGTGCATACACCGAAGTGCCCTTTACAACCTGGCGCAGTTCCTCGTCAGCCATCTTCTCAAGCTCAGCGCCTGTGATGGCTCGTACTTCGTTCGCGATTCCGAGTTCCCGGGCAATCACGGCTGCCGTAACCGGATGATCCCCGGTGATCATGAAAGCCCGTATCCCCGCCTTTTTTGCGCGGGAGACTGCCTGCCTGGCCTCTTCGCGAGGAGGATCGATCATGCCGACCAGGCCAGCAAAGACCAGCTCGCGCTCAAGAATCTCATCTACTGCATCATTGCTGCGCGCCGCATTCGGCAGTGTATGGTAAGCAACTCCCAGAGTGCGCAATGCTTCTCTCGCCAGATCTTCCGTGGCCTTGATGATTTCCGCTCTGCGCTCGGCGGAGAGAGGTCTTGCGCCTGCGCCGACAAACTCTTGAGAGCAGCGTGCAAGCAGCACATCGGGAGCACCCTTGGTGAATATCAGGGTCCGCTCCTCGCCAGCGGCTTCGCTGTGAATCGTACTCATGAGCTTGCGGTCGGACGAAAAGGGAAGTTCTCCTTTCCGGACGAAGTGCGATGCCAGCCAGGCAGAATCCAGCCCCGCCTTCCGCGCGGCCACAATGAGGGCGCCCTCGGTTGGATCGCCTTGAATCGTCCAGCGGCCGTCTCGTTGCTGGAGAACGGCGTTATTGGCACGATCGGCGACGGTCAGAGCGCGCTCCAGTTCGGAGCGGACGGCACTACCAATCAGGCCTCCGCTTTCATCGCTAATTGCGCCTTCGGGAGCGTAACCCGTTCCTGCAATGTTGACCACACCGCTTGCCGTGACGACCTTGCGAACTGTCATCTCATTCTTCGTCAGTGTCCCCGTCTTGTCGGATGCAATGACATCAGCAGACCCCAAAGTTTCGACAGCTGCGAGGCGCCGAACGATCGCGTTCCTTCGCGCCATGCGCTGTACTCCGAGCGAAAGAACGGCAGTAACTACGGCCGGCAGACCTTCCGGCACGGCGGCTACCGCCAGGGCCACACCGAGAATCAAAACATCTACAATCGCCGAGAAGCCACTTACGTGCTCGGCAACGATGAGAGTCGCCACCATTACGACTGCGATCGCGATCACGATCAGGCCCAGCAATTTGCCAGTCCGATCCAGTTGGTGTTGGAGTGGCGTGGTTTCGGCCGGTGTACGCTTCAACATGCCCGCGATGCGGCCCATCTCGGTCTGCATTCCGATTTCAACAACAACGGCGGTTCCGCGGCCGTAGGTGGCCACAGTACCGCTAAAGATCATGTTTTCCCGGTCGCCCAACAACGTTTCTTCGGGGATGGGAGCAGTCTCTTTCGCCCTCCGGTCAGGGAAGCTTCCGCCGTTTTCAGAGCCGTGGATTCGATCACCCGTGCGTCCGCGGCGATCGTATCGCCCTCTTCCACGAGCACGATGTCGCCGGGCACAAGTTCGGCCGCGGGAATCTTTTGCCTGCGACCGTCGCGTACTATTGTCGCCTCCGGGGGTGTCATGGCCCTGAGGGATGCGATCGCCTGTTCTGCGCGCGAAGACTGGACGTACCCCATTACGGCATTGAGCAGGACGATTGCAAAGATCGCGATGGCCTCATAAGGCAATGGTGAATCGCGTTCGTATAGCCACAGTCCGGCCGAAACGACCGTTGCTACAAGCAACAGGACGACCAGCATGTCCTGAAATTGTCCAAGGAATTTTCTCCACTTGGGGACCGGTTTCTCCGCAGCCAGTTCGTTCTTTCCATACGCAGCGAGTCTCTCGCGCGCTTCGTACGCAGTGAGGCCCCGTACGGCATCTGTCGACAGCGTGGCCAGAACCTCGGACACGGGCCGGCAATATGCAGGTAATGATTTGTGTGGTGAAAGCACGATGCGTGATCTTTCAGGGTTGCGTGGCCGTCACACTAGAGCATAAACCCCGCCGTAGCCGATCATTGCTGTACGTGAGGTCGAGAGCTTCCAGTCAACCAGCTGGCGTGCTACGGCACGATTCGGGGTGCGAAGGAACTCTATAGGTCGAGACATCTGCACACGAGGAAGTTTCAACTTTTATTTCCGGGGACCACCGAAGCGAAGACCTGTCTTGCGCGCGAAGCATTTCTCAAGTCCCGGTGCTCCCGGCACCTGCAGCGCCCCGGGTACATAGTTTTTGAATGGACTCAACGCGGTTGGCGGGCGGCGGATCCAAGCGCGTTCATGGTGCAAGGCTCTCTTTTTCGGGTGCAGTCCGAAGGCGCCAGACTTCCAGCAAGGCGAGGGTGGTGGCGAGAATCACCGGACCAAGAACAATCCCCGACAGTCCAAGCGCAATCAGACCACCGAAGACAGAGAACAAAACTCCGAGGGTGTGAATTCGGATTTCACCGGCGACCAGGATGAGGTAGAGGAAGTTGTCGACGATACTGATCACGAATCCTCCCCACGCAGCCAGTATGAGCGCCTTGATCCAACTGCCGTGAACCAGTAGCCAGACTGCGGCGGGCGCCCAGATTAGCGATGTGCCGACGATGGGCAGCACGGCGAGCAGGGCCATGGCGGCTCCGAACGGGACTGGCGAGGGCAGGCCGAGTATCCAGAACATCAGGCCGCCTAAGGCGCCCTGGATGAATTTGACCAGGAGGTTGCCGTAGAGAGTTGCATAGATCGTCTTCGAGATTCGCCCAAACAGATCGCGTGTCTCGGAGGCTGAAAGCGGCATGAGTTGGGCAAGGGCCTGCAGAAGGAGAACCCGGTCGCGAAAGAAGAAGAACAAAACCACCAGCATCAGCGCGAACTGCGTGACCAACCGGATGGAGCCACTGAGCGCGGCGGGGGTTTGGCTCGCCAACTCGCTGGCCGCCTGCTTGACCACCTGACCCAAGTCGTACCTGGATTCCACCCATTCGAGCACCGAGGCGGCGTAGGCATACCGACCCACCACCTCCCGAAGGTGCGCGGGGTTGAGGCTTTCAGCGATGGTTGCGAAGCCTCCGCCCGCATCGTCCAGCGCCTTTTGCAGCAGAAGTGCGCCGGGCGCCAGCAGGATAATGGTGATGGCAAGTACCGAGAGCAGGGCTGCGAAATTCGGGCGGAGCCAGTGCTCCAGTCTGCGATGGAGCGGGTGGCCGACGACAGCCAGCGCCAGCGCCCACGTGATTGCCGCGAGGAATGGTCTCGCGAGTTGCCAGCAAAGCCAGAAGGCTACACAGATCGCAATCAGAAGCCCTACCTCCTGAATCCGTCTTCGGGAAACCAGCGGGTCCTGGTTCGTCATACGCTAAGCACGCCGCAGTGGGAATGGCGGATTAAGTCGTGCGCGATCGTCCGCAGGCGGCCGAGTGGACCCTGGATAGCTCCTCTTCCGATGATCAGCAGGTCTGCGTTGTGCCGGGCCGCCGCCGCCAGGATGCCATCTGCCAGGCCGATCTCTTCGACAATCTCGAGCGGCAAATCCAGAAGCCCAGACCCGCCGGGCAGGCTGCCGGCAGTTCGGCGGTAAACGGGGAATTGCTCCAGCGCCTGGTCGATCAGGAAGCGGTGTGCCCGCTGCGCGATGCCACTAGTAAAACGCGGGTCAACGCCGGGTACGGAGTGGACGACAAGGAGCGCCGCGCGGAATTGTATGCTGAACTCATGGGCGGCACGCAACACGCCCGTGGTTTGCGGGCCCATGTCAACGGCGCAGACGAGGGTCTGGTGGTCACCGGTTTGTTCCGGCGGATCTTCCATGTGCGCCTCAGTCCACACGGGGCATTCGGCATCATGCAGCACCGCTGCGGTTACGGAACCCAGCAATAGCTGCCGAAATCGGGTGTGTCCACGGGTCGGCATCATGATGAGCGGCCGTTCCATGCGCGATGTCATCCGCACGATGGACTGGGCTGCCGGACCGTGCGCCAGTTCACGCCGGATGGCGGGAACGTTCTCTACCGGACCGGGGAACTGATCCAATTTCATCCGGAGAAAGTCGGACAGAGTTTCAGCAATTTGGGGGAACTTCAGATCCCCAAATGTCATGGCATGGAAGACCGTGACAAGCACGTCCAGTTGCCTTGCCATTTTGGCGACTGCGGGCGAGACGGAACGGCAACGGTCTGAAAAGTCTACGGGAAACAGGATGTCCGTCGGTAGTGGCATGTGAGATCTCCGGCATTGCGATTTGATTCGTTACGATATCAGCGTGGCAACGCAATTTCCTGCCCGGACCAGCGACTCGTTTATTCCGTTCACTTGCGGGCAATCGGGAGGCCACGATCGTCAGATCGCGCAAATGTGCGCGATTCAGCATACGGGAAGACAATGGCCGAACTGCTGTAGCCTCATATTGCGAATACACTATGGCGGGGCGATCACTTATTCCGGGCAGCGCGCCGCCACGCGGAAGTTCACTCCCCGAGTTCATAACCGGATCGGACGATGGTGTGACTTCGATACTCAATCGGGAAACATATACATCTGCGGACCCATCCAGCGCCAATATACGCGCAGATTCGCACGCAGTTCCTGATAACAATCATCTCGGGACCTACCGTGACCGGAGTATCCTCACGCGGCAAGAATCGGATGTTCAGCGCTTCGCTGTCTTCATACACCTGGAAATCCCCCTGGCGCAGGTTTAGCACACTATGGCCGCAGCGACCGTGCACGGTTGCTTGCAGCACCACCAGACTTACGTCCACTGAAATGTTGAACGGCTCCTGCTGCGCGCCCGCCGGACCGCCGTACACAAAAAACGGGAGAGCGAACGCGATCAAAGCGCGGCACTCTCCCGCTTGCTTAGGCATGCCTGTCATATCCAGTCTCGCCAAAAGGGCGGAACCCGAAGAGCGTTTCAACCCTCCTAAATTGCCGAGTGAAAATTACAATTACACAACTGTGCAAGTATGATTGGTTCATGGAGCCGCTCGCCCCGACTTGCTCTCCCGCAGAGCACCCCGGCGTCCGCAAGCAATTTCCCATGCCGGGTACATTGGCAATCGAGCGGGCCTCCCGCGTTTGCCGGGCTCTGGGAGAGCCTGCGCGACTGCGCCTGATGGCGCGTCTGGCCGGTGGCGAATGTTGCGTGACGGAACTGGCTGAGGCTGAAGGCGAAGAGCTTTCCACCATTTCACAGCGATTGCGGGTTCTGCGCGCAGAGAACATCGTGGTTCGCCGCCGCCGCGGCAAGCACATTAATTATTCACTTGCCGACGACCACATGTCCGACCTGGTCTCGACGGTGCTGGCCCATGCCAGCGAGCCTGTCGAACCGGTTTTGAAAGACGATCAACAGACCGAGGAAGAAGCAAAAGCATGAGCCATAAATCGGAAGAAGGAACAGAATCCAGTCATCAACATTCGACCGCACAGCCAGACACGGGCGGCAGCAAGCCCACGAGCGGCAACAAACCAAGAGGTACGGGACGTTTTTTCCTGGGCGCCGCTTCAGGCGTCGCGCTTGCCGTTCTTGCCCCTCTTTTCAGCAAGCCTCTCAGGCCTATGGCGAAAGGCGCCATTAAAGGCGGCATCGCGACAGGCAGATACGTTCAAAAGATTGCGGAAGGCGTTGTCGAGGATTTCCAGGACATCACCGCCGAGGCGAAAGCCGAACTCGCACAAGACCAAACACCCAAGACAGAGGCATAGGAATCCTATCGATGAAAACAGCCGTGGCGGCGTCGCTAACGCTCCAAATTCTTTCGAAGACTCCAGGACGGCAGCGGTGGTCTGCTCCAGCCGTCCAGGATCGGCCGAGGCTCGCCGCCGCGGTTCAGACTGCATTGGCCCGGGAGTCCTGCTTCACGGGATGTGAAGTCAATTCCGTGACCGGACGCATTCTCCTTTGTTGGAATCCAGCAGGACCCGAACCTGCCGTTGTCGAAATCCTGCAGCGTGCGTTGACGGAGAAACCGCTTGACGAAGGCGATTGGATCGCCCTGCAAGTACAGCGTAGAAAGGGCGCCAAAGCGCGCGGCCTGGTGACCAAGCTCTTTATCGGGGGAGGCAAACTCCTGCTGATCCTGGGTAACCGGTTGCTGTTCGGCGCCGTGGCGATAACTCCGCTTTCCGGCACGATCGCGGTGCTGTCACTCGCCGGAACGATGATTACCGGTCACGACTTCTTGAGGGCGTTATGGCGGACCGTCACCCGACAAAGCAAAATCACGACCGGCACGCTGATTGGCGCGGCCACGCTGTCGAGCGTCGCTCTCGGCGAGAACAACACCGCGCTGATCGTGCTTTGGCTATTGAACCTTGGCGAGTATCTTGAGATACTGACACTGCGCCGGACCCGCAGGGCGATTTCCGATCTCCTTTCGACGGGTGATAAGGAAGTCTGGATTGTTCGCGGGGGCGTTGAAGTGAGCGTCGACGTGAGTCTGGTGCAGCCGGGCGATATCGTAGCGGTGCGGGACGGGTCCCGGATCGGCGTGGATGGCGAAATTGTTAACGGCCATGGCACTTTCAACGAAGCTCCCGTCACGGGTGAAAGCATGCCTGTGCGGCGTTCCATTGGACATACTGTCTATGCCGGAACCGTGCTGCTTGCCGGAAGGATCGAAATCAGCGTAACCGGCATCGGCTCCGATACGGTCGTTGGGCGTCTGATTCAGCGCGTGGAAGAGGCGCAGACATTGCGGCCCAGAATTCAGACAGTGGGCGATGCGTTTGCAAAACGCGTGGTTCCGTCTTCGTTTGCAGCGGCGATTCTCGTGTTGCTCGTCACGCGCGACCCACGCAGAGCGCTCACCATGCTGCTGGTTGCGTGCCCTTGCGCGGCAGGTCTGGCGACTCCGACGGCAGTGAGCGCGTCGCTCGGCAATGCGGCCCGAAGAGGCACTCTTATCAAGGGCGGAAGCCATATCGAGGCCATGGCGGAACTCGATGCCGTTTGTTTCGACAAGACCGGCACGATTACCGAAAGCCAGCCCACGGTGGAACGCGTGGAGACATTCGGCGCATACAGCGAAGATCAGGTCCTCGCGCTGGCCGCGCGCGCGGAGATCAATTCGCAACATCCCCTCGCTCTGGCGGTTCTGGACCGCGCCGGCCGGCTCGATCAGGGAC
>JAUZEU010000430.1 GCA_030838885.1 Bryobacterales bacterium
GCGACTTCGGGTGCTGTCACCTCAGCCGGTCTTTATACTGCGCCCGCAGTGATGCCCGCGTCTGGTGTTGATACGGTGACGGCCACCAACGCGGCCGGCAGCGGCACAGCCAAGGTGACGCTGATCACTAACGTGCCCCCGGTCATTCAGTCCATCAGTGTGCCTTCTCTGCCGCTGGGTGTCTTCGCGATGACCATCACCGGCACGAACTTCATCCCCACTTCCAAGGTGACTCTCGGAAGCTCACCGCTGAGCGTGACGGGTTCCACGGCCCAGACGCTAACCGTGTCCGGCTTTGCAGGCGCTACGGGTAACGTCAACCTGATCGTTTCAAACGGACCCATCGCTTCGCAGCCCTATTTGGTGCAGGTCGGGCTGGCGAACCCACAGGTTTCCGCTGGCGCTGCCAGGCGCTTCCTGGAACAGGCGGCCTTCGGCCCCACTCCGGCGGACGCCTTACATGTACAGCAGATCGGCTTTCAGGCCTGGATCAACGAGCAACTCGCGATGCCGCCGGTTTCCACTTACAACGCTGTGGCAAGCCAGGGCGGCATGAGTACGGCATTCCTTGCCAATACCGTCACCAATCCCGATCAGTTACGCCAGCGCGTCGCATTCGCATGGAGCCAGATTTTCGTTACTTCCATCAATAAGCTCATCTGGAATCAGGCGGTGGCGTATTACCAGCAGATGCTGCTGAACGATGCTTTCTCCAACTATCGCAAGATCCTCGGCGACGTGACACTGAGTCCCGGCATGGGGCAGTACCTGGACATGGCAAACAATGCAAAGGCGAACGCGGCTCAGAACATTGTGGCCAATGAGAATTACGCCCGCGAAGTGCTGCAGCTCTTCAGTCTGGGCACTAAAGCGCTGAATCCCGACGGCAGCGTGCAGTACGACGCGAACAACCTTCCGGTTCCGACCTACTCGCAATTCACTATTACCGAATTCGCACGGGCCTTCACGGGCTGGGCTTACGCCCCCGCGCCGGGCAACCCGGTGCAATGGAATGCCTATCCCACTCAGAATGGCCCCATGGTGCCCTATCCGAGTATGCATGACACCGGCGCGAAGACCCTTTTGAACAAGTATGTTTCGCCGGTGGGTATTTCAGCTCAGCAGGATCTCAATAACGCGCTCGATAACATCTACGGCCACTCCAACGTCGGCCCCTTTATCGGCACCCTGCTGATTCAGCACCTGGTCAAAAGCAATCCCAGCCCGGCGTATGTGCAGAGCGTCGCCGCCGCCTTTGCCGACAACGGCCAGGGTGTTCGCGGGGATATGGCGGCGGTCATAACCGCCATTCTGCTGGATCCCGAAGCCCGCGCCAACGATGAGGGCGGTAATGACCAGATCACGGACGGTCATCTGCAGGAACCCGCGCTTCTCATCGCGGGTATGGCTCGTGCTTTCGGCGGCCAGATGAATCTGCAAAACTATTACGCCTACGAACTCACCAGACTGAACCAGGACATCTTCAATTCACCCAGCGTGTTCAACTACTATTCGCCGTTCTTCATGGCTCCCGCTACGGGGCTGTTCGGGCCGGAATTTCAGATCGACACGCCGAATAATTCGATTCTGCGCGCCAATGTAGTGGCCGGCCTTTTCAGTGCTTACAACAACGCGGTCCAGACAAACGGACCGGGCACCACGGTCGACCTGACGCCGTTTGTTCCGCTGGCTTCCACGCCCGCGACTCTGGCGGACGCGCTGGACCTGACACTGACGCACGGAACCATGCCCAATAGGATGAAGCAGATGCTGGTCACGGCCATCACGGCGGAAGGCGCGGGAAACATTGCCCGCGTTGAAACCGGATGCTACCTGATTCTGACTTCGAGTTACTACAACGTGTGGCACTAACCCATCCCGCAACCAAAACACGAGAATAAAGGAGATATGAAATGTTGATTCGTTCAAGACGTGGATTTCTGCGGGACGCCATACGTTCGGTTTCCGCTGCCGGCGCTCTGGGCGCCATGGGAAAGTTCGGAGAAATGAATGCCCTTGCGATCAATGCCAACCTTCCCTACCAGGCGCTGGTTTGCATCTTCCTCGCGGGCGGAAATGACGGCCACAACACGGTGATCCCCATCACCACTGCCCAACAAAATTACAATTTGTATCAGCAGGGCCGCGGCGCCCTGGCGCTGCCCCAGGCCTCGCTTGTGCCCATTCACAATGGCGGGGATACGTACGGGTTGCACCCGAAGTTGGTCGAGATCGGCAATCTGTACAACCAGGCGGTTTCGCCGGTGGCCGTGGTGGCTAACGTCGGCATGCTGGTCAAGCAGATTGACCGCAACTTGTACAACTCCAATAACAGCGCCATTCTGCCGAACGCGCTCTTCTCTCACTCGGATCAATCAAGCCAGTGGCAGACGTCCATTCCGACCGGCCTCGGCGACACAGGCTGGGGCGGGCGCATCGCCGATCAGCTGGCGCCCATGAATGCGAGCGCAACGTTTCCGTCCATGGCGTCCACCAGTGGCGCGAGCCTCTTCGTCACAGGGCAGCAGTCCTTTGCGGCGACTGTCCCCGCCGGCTCAGCGCAGCTGCTTCAAATGAACAGTCAGGCGCGCTTACAGGGTCTGCAGCAACTGCTCACCTTCGACAACGGCCTGAAACTGGTACAGGCGTCAAACGGCACGCTGACGCGCGGCGTGAGCTATGCCTCCACGCTGAATTCTGCACTCAACGGCGTCACGCTTACTACTACCTTCCCGGCCAACAACCCGTTGGCGGTTCAGCTACAGACCGTGGCCCGCATTATCAAGGTCCGAAGCTCGCTCGGCCTTTCCCGGCAGATTTTCTTCTGCCAATTAGGCGGCTTCGACACGCACGGCAGCCAGTTGGCCACCCAGGATCAGTTGTTGCAGCAGTTGAGTCAGGCGACCGCAGCGTTTTACCAGGCAACGGTCGATCTGAATGTTCAGAATATGGTGACTACCTTCACTGCTTCCGAATTCGGGCGCACGCTTTCGCCGAACGGGAACGGCGGTAGCGACCACGCATGGGGCAGCCATCATTTTGTAATCGGCGGCGGCGTGCAGGGAGGTAAATTCTACGGCAACTATCCGGACCTTCATCCGGGTGGCCCGGATGATGCCAATTCACGCGGTACGCTGATCCCCACCACTTCGGTGGATCAGTATGCGGCTACCATGGCGCAATGGTTTGGAGTGCAGCCGGGGGCGAACCTGGCCACGATCTTCCCGAATCTGGGTAACTTCGCCACCAAGGATCTTGGCATCCTGGGCTAACCCCAGGAGTTTAAGCATCGCTACCTGCATCGGGCCAAAGAACACCTGTTGGACCCGTTCTTTGGCCTGAGCCTCCTGTACAGCTGGTCGGGCCGCGTTTCTGGTGCGACAGCGGACAAAGAGGGGATCCCGTTCCGGCGTTCAGACAGCAACAAATAATTTTTTGGGACTACACTCTATAAACAGGAGTGCTATGCGACATTGCTTCAGAGTTTTGATCTCCAGCGCGATCTGTGCAGCAGGAGCACTGGGGCAAGTTCCGGTGTTGTCGAATTCCGGTCCAAACAGCGTGGGTGGCTCCGCTCACTTCGGTGCGCCTATGCCGTTTGGCATCAGGGCAGTCACGGGTGCTCCGTACTCAGGCGAACAGGTCAGCGAAGACGTGCAGACTCTGGCGGATGGCACTCACATCACGCGGAAGTCGGCTGCCACCAAAATTTACCGCGATTCCTTTGGCCGCACACGCACGGAGCGACCCGCCAATGGGGGACTGGCGTTACCAGGGCGAATTCCGGATTCGACGTTGTGGATCGAGATCACAGATCCGGTAGCACGGGTTAAATACGTTCTGGACCCTATGAATAAGGTGGCGCACAGGCAGCAACTACCGGCCCCACCGGAGATTCCGGCCAGAGGGGCGATGTCGGGCGGTGGAATCGGTTCACAGGGCGTAATCACCAGCCCCGGTATGGGCACCATAGCCCGCAACACGGGCACGTTCAGTGGGACCCTCGGTGGCGGTGGCGGGCGGGGTGGTGGTATGGGTCAGGGTGGCGAGATCGGTCTGGCAGGCTCAGCGGGGGCGCGTCCGGCGGACATGCCTCAGATGTCGCAGGAGAAACTCGGAACCCAGTCCATGGAGGGAGTGCTCGCGGATGGAACACGAACGACGCGTACCTTCCCGGTCGGCTCACAGGGGAATGATCGTCCCATTTCCGTGGTGAGTGAAATGTGGATGTCACCCGAATTGAAGGTGATGATTCTGAGCAAGACCTCGGATCCGCGCAGCGGAGACCACATTCAGAAACTTACGAACATCATCACCGGCGAGCCGTCCGCAACCTTGTTTCAGCCGCCGCCCGAGTATACGGTGGTGGATGAGAGTGGCGCGTTTACCATTAAGTGGGGCACACAGCAATAGCCATTCCTGCCTTTCCTGGCGGACGTGCCCGGAGCCCGCATATCCACAATCCCCAAAAAATTGACGGTCTCGATGCGTGATAGATTGTAGTCGTGCCAAAATCCAGGCTCGGAGCCATCTTCGTCGCGGCGTTCTTATCAGCGATTCCGGCTTCCGCACAGATAACGCCGCCGAACGCGCCCGATACCAGCACCAAAGCTCTGCCCATCCTGAAAACCACCTGCCAGCCTTGCCATAACGAGGCGCTGAAATCGAGCGGCTTATCCGTTGCAACCCCCGAAGCGCTGCTCGCCGGCGGCAATCGCGGGACCGCGATCAAGCCAGGAAGCCCGGCCGACAGCCTCTTAATCCGCGCCATCGAACAATCGGGCGATCTCAAGATGCCCCCCGGCCGCAAGCTGACGGACGAGGAAATCGCAGCAATCCGGAACTGGGTGGCAGCCGGAGCCTCATGGCCGAAAGACACGACAGCGTCCGCGAAACGCAAAGGCGCAGACTGGTGGGCTTTCCAGCCGGTCCGCCGCGTCGATCCGCCAACTGTGAAGCAAGGCACATGGGCAAGCAATCCGGTCGACCGCTTCATCCTTGCCCGGCTCGAAAAAGAAAACCTGAAGCCTTCGCCCGAAGCCTCTAAAGAAACCCTGCTGCGCCGCGTAAGTCTCGATCTTACCGGCCTGCTGCCGACGCCGAAGGAAGTCCAGGAATTTGTCTCCGACACCCGGCCTGACGCATACGAGCGGATCGTCGACAAACTGCTTGCCTCGGCAAATTATGGTGAGCGCTGGGGGCGTCACTGGCTTGACGTCGCCCGCTATGCCGATTCCGACGGCTACACAATCGACGCTCCCCGCCAGATGTGGAAGTACCGCGATTGGGTAATCAACGCCTTCAACCGCGACATGCCTTTCGACCAGTTCACCATCGAACAGCTCGCCGGCGACATGATGCCGAATCCCACGCTCGATCAGTTAGTCGCCACCGGCTTTCACCGCAACACGCCCAGCAACTTCGAAGGCGGCATCGACTTCGAGCAGTACCGCGTGGAAGCTGTGGTCGATCGCGTCTCCACCACGGGCAGCGCCTTCCTGGGCCTGACCGTTGGCTGCGCCCGCTGCCACGATCACAAGTTCGACCCCATTTCCCAGAAAGAGTTCTATCAGCTGTTCGCCTATTTCAATAATGTGGATGAAGTCGCCAGTGAGGCCGAGCGCTTTGATTTCAACCGGCCGATTCTCGAAGCTCCCACACCCGAAGAAATCGCGAGAAAGAAGGCATTCGACTCACAATGGTCTGCCCTCAGCAAGGAATTGATCACCTATGTGAGGGAACTGGCGGCGCGCCCGCGCAATGCCGGCGCTCCTGACCCCTCCAAGGACCCTGAACTTATCGAACGAGTACAGAATCTGCGGGAACTGCGCCGTCGCGAACCGAAGTACACCACCACGCTGATCATGCGCGAACTGCCGCAGCCTCGTGAATCTTATATTCACCTGGGCGGCGAGTTCACACGCAAAGGCATCACGGTGAAACCCGGTGTTCCGGCCGTGCTCCCGCCCTTGCCGCCGGAAGCCAACACGCGCCTCGATTTCGCGAAATGGCTGGTGGACACGCGCAATCCCCTCACGGCCCGCGTGACCGTGAATCGCATGTGGCAGGAGTATTTCGGCAGAGGTCTGGTCGAATCCGAAGGCGATTTCGGGGCACAGGGCTCGCTGCCGACGCACCCTGAATTACTCGACTATCTCGCCAGTGAATTCATGGCAAAGAAGTGGAGTCAGAAGGCGATACACCGCCTGATCGTGACCTCCGCGACTTACCGGCAGTCTTCGAAGCAGCGCCCTGAAGTCGAACAAGCGGACCCCTATAACAAGCTCCTGGCCCGCCAGAACCGGTTGCGCCTCGAAGCCGAAATCATTCGGGATGCCGCGCTCTCGGCCAGCGGCCTGCTGACCAATCAGGTGGGCGGCCCCAGCGTCTATCCGCCGATTCCGGATGGCGCCATGGCAGTCACTCAGGTGGCGACCGCATGGCCTGTCGCGACCGGACCGGACCGCTATCGCCGCGGCATCTATACCTTCTTCCGGCGTTCCGCTGCCTTCCCCGGCCTGATGGTGTTCGATGCGCCGGACGCGAACTCTACCTGCACCCGGCGAGTCCGCTCCAATACGCCGTTACAAGCCCTGGCGACACTGAATGATGAGGCGTTCACAGAACTGGCTGAGGGTCTGGCCGCACGCGTGATCAGCGAAGCGCCCGAAGACACAGCCGCCCGCGTCCGTTATGCATACACTCTCGCGCTGGGCCGAGCGCCAAGACCGGACGAAGAACAGCGCATCACGCGTTTTCTCGCCCGCCAGACCGAAGAGTACAAGACCAATCCGGCGCGCGCCATTGAGCTGATCTACAAAGGTGGCAAGTTCAGCCCGGAAGGCGTGCCGGCCAATCCTCCGCCGGCAAAGCTCGCTGCGATGCTGCCAAAAGATCTGCCGCTCGAGGCTGCCTGGACCGGCGTGGCCCGAGTGCTCATGAACCTGGACGACTTTCTGACGCGGGATTGAACCATGACTAACGAAGACCTTCAGCTGCAATTCGAAACCCGCCGCCACTTCTTTAGCCGGTGTGGCGTTGGCCTGGGTAAACTGGCGCTGCTGTCATTGCTGAATGATGGCAAGAGCTTCGCCGCCCCGCCCGCTGCCGTCGCAAACCCGCTTCACACCAAGCCTGGCCACTTTCCGGCGAAGGCGAAGAACGTTATCTACCTCTTCATGGCGGGCGCGCCCAGCCAGTTCGAACTCTACGATTTCAAGCCAGCTCTGCAGAAATATCACAACCAGCCCGTCCCGGACGAGATGATGGCCGGCAAGCGCTTTGCATTCATGGATACCTTCTCAAAAGAGAAGCCCAAGCTGCTGGGCACTACACGGGAATTTAAACAGCACGGCCAGTCGGGTGCCTGGTTTTCCGAACTGCTGCCCCACATGAGCGGTATTGCGGACGACATCACTTTCCTCAAAGGCGTGGCAGCCGAGAACTTCAACCACGGCCCCGCAAAGTGTTTCGCCAACACCGGTTCCACACGTTTCGGCAGGCCGAGCATGGGTTCCTGGATTACTTACGGGATCGGCAGCGAGTCCAATGATTTGCCCGGTTTCGTGGTGCTGCAATCCGGCCCGCGGGGTCCACGTGGCGGCGCCGCGTTGTGGTCCGGCGGCTTCCTGCCCACCGCTTATCAGGGCGTTCCCTTTCGCTCCGGTGGAGATCCGATTCTCGACCTGTCACGTCCCAAAGGCATTTCAGCCGATACACAGGGTGAGACGATCCAGACCATTCGGGACCTGAACCTGTCACAACTCACCGAATCCGGCGACCCCGAAATCGCCACCCGCGTGGCCTCCTATGAGATGGCTTACCGGATGCAAACCAGCGGTCCGGAACTGATCGATTTCAGCAAGGAGTCGAAAGAAACGCTGGAGATGTACGGAGCGGAGCCGGGGAAGGCGAGCTATGCGAACAACTGTCTGCTGGCGCGCCGACTGGTCGAGCGGGGCGTCCGGTTCGTGCAGCTTTATCACACCGATTGGGATCACCACGCCGATCTTGGCCAGCCACTCAACCAGGTCACCCGCGAAATCGATCAGCCCACCGCTGCACTGATTCGGGATCTGAAACAACGCGGTCTGCTGGAAGACACGCTGGTGGTCTGGGGCGGGGAATTCGGGCGCACGCCGATGGGCGAAGTCCGAGAATCCGGCAAAGCAGGTCGAAATCACCATATTGACGCCTTTACGCTATGGATGGCCGGAGGCGGCGTGAAACCCGGTCGTACCGTGGGCGGCACCGATGAATTCGGCTTCTCCCCCACCGGCGACCGCACGGACCTGCATGACGTTCACGCCACCATGCTCCATCTCCTGGGGCTGGACCACTCCAAACTGACCTACCGTTTCCAGGGACGGGATTTCCGCCTTACCGACGTCTCCGGACGAGTGATCGACAAGTTATTCACTTAGGGCCCGGGTTTCCGATAAGCGGAGATCCGAGGCACAATCGCGGCAACTCCGGCACATGTCAGTAACGGGCGTGATTCGTCCAAGTGGATCTCTGGCGTGAAGCGGGGTACAGGATAGGCCGAACTTTGGAAGGACTTGCCAGTCAGTACGGCGTTATATAGAATATCTATATTGGACTTCTATAACAATGCCTGAACCTGCTCTCGAACTGCTGAAAGGCACCCTCGACCTGCTCATCCTGCGAACGCTGGAACTGCGCCCGATGCACGGCTCCGCCATTGCAGAACGTATCTCTCAGGTCACCCATGGAGCCTTCCAGGTAAAGGCGGGCTCTCTCTTTCCAGCGCTTCATCGCCTCGAACAGGAGGGCTGGATCGAGGGGGAATGGCGGGAATCGAAGGAAGGACGCCGGGTCCGGTCGTATACGCTGACCCGCGATGGCCGACGGCAACTGGCAGTGGAGAAGAAGACCTGGGCGCGGATCGTACAGGCGACTAACGCGCTTTTGGAGTCTGCGTAATATGCGAGTCGTCAGCAAGGTCAGGCGGCTCTACAGCAACCTGTTTCGGAGGCATCAGGTCGAAGACGCACTCGACGCCCAATTGCGGGCCCATGTGGATGAACTGACCGATCGCAACATCGTCAAGGGCATGTGTGGCGAAGACGCGCGGCGACAGGCGCTTGTAGAAACGGGTGGCATCGAGCAGGTCAAAGAGGAAGTTCGGGAGGCATGGCTCGGGCAAGGAATCGAAAGCACGTTTCAGGACGTTCGGTATGCGTGCCGCTCGCTAGTGCGATCGCCGGGCTTTACGGCCGTCGTGGTCGCAACCCTTGCGCTTGGTATTGGCGGCAATCTCGCGATGTTCAGCCTGATGCGCGCGGTGCTGTGGCGTCCGCTGCCCTATCCGGAGCCGAACCGGATCGTCATGATTCAGGTGGACGCGCGCAATACTCCCAACACGGGCGCCACGATGGGAGAAGTGCACGACTTGAGAGAGCGGAGCCGTTCGCTCGAACAAGTTTCCATGATCTATCCGGCCGACGCTAACCTCGAATACTCAGGCGAAATGGAGCGCGTCGCGGCAGCCGAGGTTTCCGACGACTTTCTTCCGCTGCTTGGCGTACGCCCCGCGCTGGGACGGACGCTGGATTCCCGCATCGATGAGAGCAAGCAGCAGGTATTCGCGATTCTGATCAGCGACGAATTGTGGCGCCGCCGGTTTTCCGCCGACCCCGGCATAATCGGGAGGGCCGTGCGTATCAACAATCTCGACATGCAGATCGCCGGTGTGCTGCCTCCCGGGTTTCGTCTGTTTCTGCCGCCTTCCGTGAATGCTTTGGAGCAGATCGACGTATGGTTCCCCTATCGCATCGATGTAGCGCTCCCGTACCGCGGCATCCCGGTCGCAGCGCGCCTCAGACGCGGCGTCACGCTCGATCAGGCGAACGCCGAGTTGCAGACACTCGTGGCACAATTCGCGCAGGCGTACCCCGTGGCGTATGTGGGCGGTAAAGGGCGTTTCACGGCTCGGCTGCTGCATGATGAGATGACGCGCGAAGCCCGGCCGGCGCTGTTTCTCCTGTCAGGCGCAGTGGGGTTTGTGCTCCTGATCGCTTGTGTGAACGTCGCCAATCTGATGTTGGCACGGGGTTCGGCGCGGCAGCGCGAGTTAGAGATCCGGCGGGCGCTGGGCGCGGGGAGAACACGGATTATCCGGCAGCTTCTTACGGAAAGTCTCGTGCTCGCGGTGGCGTCTGCTGCCATCGGACTTTTCTGCGCGCGCTTTGGCCTCGAAGCGATCGGGCGCTTGAGCGCCTCTCACATCCCTTTGCAATCGAGGATCGGAATGGACGCGCCGGTTACGTTGTCCGCCCTGGTGCTATCGGTGGTCACTAGCATGCTCTTCGGGTTGCTGCCGGCATGGCGGTTGGCATCGGGCAAGACGGGCCATCGGCTAAATGCGGGCCGTACGGAAACAGCGGGATCAGGCCCACGAAGGTTGCAACGGACTCTGGTGGTGGCGGAAGTCGCGCTGTCCATTGTGCCGCTGGCGTGCGGGGGCCTGATGCTGAGGTCGTTCCTGAATCTGATGCATTCGCCTCTCGGGTTTAATCCGGCCAACGTGGTGACCGCCAGGGTGCCGGTGGACTTGAAGAGATACCCGCAAACGGAGCAGAGATGGGCGCTTCTGCGGGATGTGCTCGATCGAGTACGCGCGCTTCCTGGAGTACAGTCGGTGAGCGCTGCGAACCCGTTGCCACTCGCGGCGGATCAGCAGACGCGCCGCGTGGGGCGCGCTGATCAGCCCGAAGCTCCGCCGATACTTGCTACCCAGCAAACCGCCATTCCCGGATACCTGGGCGTGATCGGCACGCCGCTGAGTCAGGGCCGCGATTTCACAGCCGACGAGATTGCGGCGGAACGCAACGTGACAATTATCGATAGGGGCCTGGCTAGGCGGCTGTGGCCGGAGGGAGCGATCGGGAAGCGTCTGGCGGTTTATAGAACCGGTTGGCGGCAGGACCTCGAGGTGGTCGGCGTGACGGTGCCCGTGCGCGTCACGCGGGTGCGGGATGAGAGCATTCCCCACTTTATGATTCCGCTCCTGTTTTATCCGAACGAGATGTCGCTGGTGATCAAGACTTACCAGACGGCGGAGAGGATGGCGCCGGGAATCAAGCTCGCGGTGGATGCGGCGCATGGCGGGCGGGCGGCGTTCGATATACGGCCGATGAGCGGCTACGTGTCGGATTCGATCGGAGACACGCGGTTCATCCTGTTCGTGCTGGCGGCGTTCGCAGGAGTGTCCGTGCTGTTGGCGGCGGTGGGTCTCTATGGAACGTTGGCGTATCTGACCGCGCAGCGGACGCGGGAGTTCGGGATCCGGCTGGCTTTGGGCTCCAGCGTGAAGGCCATTGTTGCGATTGTCCTGCGGGAGAGCCTATTGCTTGCGGCAGCGGGTACGACGGTGGGATTGATTGGAGTTACAGCCGTTACCGGAGTGATCCGGGAGCTGCTTTATGGAGTGCGGCCTCTGGATGGCGCGACGTTGGTTGGCGTCGTAGCGCTGGTGGGGACTGTCATGTTGGGGGGCGCCAGTGTGCCGGCATGGCGTGCTACGCGGATCGATCCGCAGACGTCGTTGCGGAGTGAGTAGGACTGTGAACGAGATGCGCTCGGCTAAGCCTTCGCGGCTGCGAACGCAAAGGTTCCGGAATGCCGACAAGGGATGCAGAGGAAGTTAGCTTATCGCCCACTCACGGGGACGCATTGTCGCCTACAGGCCGAAATGGGCGCCCTGCTTACCGAGGTGTACGTCCCGGAGACGGCGTTACCGTCCACAATCCGGCACACAGATCGGGCGGATCGGCCCGATTTTGCGAGTAGCTGGACGCAAGTCACGCGGGTGCCCGCCAGTTGTATGTGCTTTGGTGCTGATATCTTTGAGGACGTGGTGCTTTCACGGACTGGCTGGATTATTGCTGCATTCTGCCTTCCTGCCATGCCCGCTACGCCCTGCTCGTGTATCTCAGGCGGCATTGGTGTTGGTTGTCAGGTACCGACTGCGGATGTGATTTTCCTGGCAACAGTCGTTTCGAAAGAGGTGGTCTGGAGCAAACCGGTTGCTGAAAGACCCGCAGCAGGTGAGGCCACAAGGCGACCGGCCTACAGTGGCTCCAGGACGACAGAGGTTCCGATGCCGACGGGAGGGATCACATTGCGGGTCGCTGAACGGTTTCACGGCGATGTGGGCGATACTGTAGTGCTTCCGCCGGACTTAACTGATTGTGCATATCCGTTCGAGGTAAACCACGAATACCTGGTATTTGCCTACCATTTTCAGGGACGTCTCAGCGTTTCTGTATGTACTGCTACACAACCGGCGAAAACGGCCCTAAAAACCATTCAGCAACTGCGCGCGCTTCGGGATGGAAAGCCGCTCCCCGATCTGTTTGGCTTCGTTGGTATCTGGCCTGCCGATTCGAGCGAAAGCCGACTGGAACAGGTTCAACCCGTACCGGGTCTGACGGTCACGGCGCAAGGTGAACGCGCCAAATATGACACGCAGACAGCAAGCGACGGAACTTATGCCTTCCGGGGTGTGCCCGCTGGAAGATACAGGGTGAGGGTCGAGCCGCCCGCGGGGCGTGTGGCATTTTGGGAGGGCAGTGCCGTTCCGGATGGCGTAGAGACAAATGGCGCACTGGGAAGCACGTGCCCGGTGAATTTCGTTATCGCCGTTGTAAAATAGGCAGGCCGTGGCCTGGAATTTCCAGGCTGGTACGCTGCCCGTCTTCAAGTCTGGGCCGCGCCACGGTCTTTCTTGCCGATGGAAACAATGCAGCATCGCTCGTTTCCTCTGCTATGCTGAGCATCGGAGACGGTTATGCTCCGAATTATCTTTGCGGTTTTCACAACCGCCGCAGTAGTCCCTTTCGCGGCCGCCGCGCAGGGGCCGGTCGACTTCTCCGGCACGTGGAGAATGGATGCCTCAAGAAGCGAGTCGGCGCATCAGGGCGAGTCCATCGGGCCGGTCACTCTGATCGTCAAACAGAGTGGCGATGATCTCAGTATCGAGACCAGGCGTCGCGATTCCGACTCATCCGCGCTTCACAGTGAAATCCTGACCTACAGACTGGATGGCACGGAGACCACGACAAAAGGACCGAACGGCACGCCGATCACTTCCAAAGCGCACTGGGAAGGACCGAAGCTCGTGATTGAAACCGCGCGGAATATTTCGCAATCCACTGTTACGACATCTCACGTCTACAGCCTGGATCCCAAACGGAAAGAAATGACCATCCAGCAGACCCTCACAGTGCAACACGGCTACCAGGGCAAGGGAGCTCAGAACACCGGAGCCGGCACCGACGTGTTTATCAAAACCCGGATCTCGGCTTCGCAGTAGGCCGCCGAAGGGTTGCAGGCCGGAATGAACGGGTCTGGTGTCCTGGTATTCAGCTGCCCGGCTGACGCTGGTCTTCATGGTGAAGGTCGGGAAGCAGTGTGCTATCTTGCGTCGGAATGAGATGGATTGTCCTCGCTGCAGCCCTGATTGTCGGGTATCAACTTTTGTGTCCGCCAATAGTCGGATTGGCAGACCAGGGTGATTTTAGGCGTGTGACCGGTAAATTCGGCTACGGTCCAGAGCAACCTGCACCCTACTACGGTCTGTTTCTCTGAAATACGTTCTCGATCCGACGTACCGGTTGCCGGACTGGGAACAGTTTCATCAGAAGACCTGTTCGTGGCTACGGCAGTACTTGCGAATAAAATCGTCTCTAAGGACGGAAAACTTGATATCCGTATCATCGGCTCGGTTCACGCGCTCGCTTTTCTGGCAGCATTCGCGTGGTTGCTGCACGAGACAAGAGGTTGCCGTGCGCGGAAGTGGATCTGGATCAGCTGTCTCCTGGTCACAACAGATGCCGGTTACGTGGTCTACTTCAACAGCTTCTATGCTGAAACTGCCTCGTTCATATTCGGTATCTTGCTTTTGACCGAGAGCATCAGCATCTGTGCGAAAGGGACTTCGGCCGGAAGACTCGTGCGATGGTCCGTCTGGGCAGCATTGCTGGTGCTCGCAAAACCCGCCAATGCGCCGCTCGGGTTACTGTTGGGCGCATATGCGATACGACTCGGGTGGCACTCGAAGGTAGCGTGGGCGGGAGCCGCGGCGATTCTATTGGCCGTTGTCTTTAGCATTATCACCCTCCGGCACCGATGATGGATGTCAACACATACGATATGGTTTTTCTGGCCGTTTTGCCTGAATCGAAGACCCCCGCCGCTGACGCGATTACGCTTGGTCTTGAACCTGGGTCGGAGGCTTTATCAGGGAC
>JAUZEU010000045.1 GCA_030838885.1 Bryobacterales bacterium
GGCAAAAATCTAAATTTCACCGCAACGATTTCGGTGCCACCCTGGGCGGCCCCGTCTTTATTCCGAAAATCTACAACGGGAAAAACAAGACTTACTTCTTCTACTCCTACGAAGGCTATCGCTACCCACAAACCGTAGATGCCTCACAGCAGACCATCCCCCTGCCTGACATGATTAACGGAAATTTTTCGGGATGGAAAGATTCAGCCGGAGCGCTGATTCCAATCTACGACCTCAATACCACTCGCAGCGATGGAAAAGGTGGCTTTGTACGTGACGCGTTCCCCGGAAACATTATCCCGGCGGGTCGCTTGAGCCCGCTCTCAAAGGCACTCTCCGCTTACTATCCGGTTCCTAATGCGGCGGGTCTCGTTCGAAACTTTGTGTCAGCCGGAAATCAACCATCCAAGCGAATTGAGAACGCCAATACGTTGAAGCTGGACCAGAACTTCGGGGTCAGGAATCGCCTTTCCTTCACCTGGACAGGCAATGGTGAACACATTATCAATGCGTACGATACGAATCCTGCAAATCCGCTGAACTGGAGCGGTCTTCCTTACCCGCTATCAGGTCGCAATTACTTCAATGGCGATCAATACTACGGCAACGTGTTCCGCATCAACGACACTCATCTGATCAGCCCCACAATCATCAATACGCTGACGCTGGGCGCACACCGGCTTACTCACCCGGAGCATGACATCACTGCGCAGCCGGCAGGTCAGAACTGGGGTGATAAACTTGGCGGCGCAGTCCGGAATAATCCCGGCTACAACACAAGCGTTCCGCCTGTTTCGTTCGCTAATGACAACTATACGGGTTGGGACAGCTCGAAGCTCTGGGATGAGTATCATACGGTCTTCGGTGTAGACGATAACGTCACGTGGATCAAAGGGAACCACAGCTTCAAATTTGGTTACAGCTATCAGAAGATGATGCTGAACACCAACAACCGCAACAATTCGGCAGGTAACTTCAGTTTCAACCGGCTCAGTACAGCATTGCCGGCTGATAACAGTGGGAACTCCGGCAACTCTTTTGCGAGCTTTATGCTGGGCGAGGTCTATTCAGGCGGCTTTACGATTCCCAGCACGGAAATGCTGCGGTTTCCGTATCATGCCGGTTTCGTTCAGGACGACTGGAAGATTACCCCTCGGCTCACGATGAATATTGGCCTCCGTTATGAGATCAACATGGGTGTCTACGAGAAACAGGATCGGCTCTCGCGTTTTGATCCGAATCTGCCGAACCCGGCCGCAAACGGAACCCCGGGAGCGCTGGTGTTTCTCGGTTCCGGAGTTGGTCGTACTGGCCAGCGTACTTTGTATAACAATGCTTCGGGCTGGGGTCCCCGCCTTGGTTTAGCCTATCGGGTGTTCGACAAGAGTGTCATTCGCGTAGGTGCGGGCAGGTTCTACGGAACGAATAAAGCGCCCGGGCTGAGCGGGGCGAACAACGGCTTCACCAATGCGCCCAACTGGAGTTCTGCGGACCAGGGAATCACCTCCGCTTTCAACTGGAACAACGGCTTCCCGGCCTGGCAAGCGCCTCCGATTCTGAATCCCGGCTTCAATGCGGGCTTTTCCGTGCCGTGGTACGGCCAGGCGGAAACCGGAAGGATTCCCAGCACAGACAGTTGGAATCTGGCGATCTCTCACGCGTTCGCGAGCAACCTAGTCCTCGACGCCACTTATACCGGCAGCAAGGGCACGCATCTCGCGTCTGACCGCGTGAACGTGATGCAGATTGACCCGAAATACGCTTATCTGGGCAGCCTGCTGAATAAGCCGATTGATGACCCGGCTGTGGTGGCCCTTGGCTTCCGGCCGCCGTTTGCCAACTTCAAGCAGTTACTTGGCACCAATGCAACCCTGGGTCAATCGCTCAGAGTCTTCCCGCAATATACGAACGTGGCGAGCGGCGGCATGCAAAATCACAGCGGAAATTCTACATATCACGCACTGATTTTGAAAGCTACCAGACGCTTTTCCGGCGGCCTTTCGCTCTTAACCAGCTACACGTGGTCGAAACTGCTGACGGATGCAGACTCCGCCGAGCCCTGGATTGCGGGGGTGGTCGGGAGCGGAAAAGGTGCAGGCTCGGCTCAGAATCAGTACAACCGCGGTCCGGAGAAGTCTTATGGCGTCCTTGATCTACCACAAATGTTCAAGCTGACTGGCAGCTATGACCTGCCGGTCGGAAAGGGCAAGCGCTTCCTGACATCAGGATTTGCGAGCCGTGTACTTGGCGATTGGAATCTGAGTTCGTTCATCGACTACCAGAGCGGCTTTCCCCTTGGCGTAATAGATACTGGGTTTCAGAACTACCTTTTCGGGGGAACTCCGCGTCCGAATGTGACGACGAACTCCTGGGCGGCGCCAACCAAGGGCGACAGCTTCGATCCTGCAAAAGACAACTTCTTCAATTCGTCTGCTTTTCAGCGCCGAACCAACCCAACCACGGATCCTTTTGGGAACGCACCGCGGTTGAATGGTGCCACCCGCTCGTTCCCGGTGTTCCGTACGAACATTGCCGTGACGAAGGGCATACAGGTATTCGAGAATGTCAAGGCAAACCTGAAGCTCGAGATTTTCGACCTGTTCAATCAGAAGACATGGAGCGTGCCGCAGGAGGATATCGCGAACAGCCAGTTTGGCATCATCACCAATGCGAGTGGAAACCGCAGCATGCAGGCGAGCCTGAGAGTAGTTTTCTAAACACTGCGTATCGAAGTCCTGGTGCGTCTGGGATCCCCCATTAAGGGAGATCCCGGGCGTTCTATCCCCCACAAATTGGTATATGCTCGAAGAGCGCGCGGCGCGTCCCGCGACAGCCGAGGTTTTGAGTGATAGAGTCCCGCATCGGTAAAGCAATTCTCGCCTTGGTCCTGCCCTGGACCGCATTCGCCCAGACGTCCCCTTCGGCGAATTCAGTTCTTTTCACCAAACGTATCCTGCCGACCCTGCAAAAGAATTGCGCCGCGTGCCACGCAGCAGATAATCCATCCGGTGGACTGACTCTGGCTGATTTCGACGCCGTGCTGGTGGGCGGAAAGCATGGTGCCGCAATCACGCCAGGCTCGGCCCGTGAATCGCTTCTGGTGCAGTATGTGCGCGGCGAGAAAACTCCCCGAATGCCCATGGGTGGAGCGTTAAGCGAAGACGTGATCGCATCTCTCGTCAAAGCGATAGATGAGATGCAGCCGCTGCCGAAATCCGCCAAACGACGTGATCCGTATCTTGATTGGCTCCTAACCAGGCCAGCCGCCCAACCTTCTCCAGCGGTCCATGACGTGAACTGGCCGAAGAATCCGGTGGATGCATTCGTGCTGGCCAGGCTGGAACAGAAGGGACTTAAGCCTGCGCCCGCTGCTTCTAAGCGGGCTCTGCTGCGGCGCGTTTACTTCGATCTGATCGGTCTTCCGCCTACTCCCTCCGAGATC
>JAUZEU010000457.1 GCA_030838885.1 Bryobacterales bacterium
CCGGGAGGGGATGGTCCGGTGGGGGTCGCGATGGCGGAGGTTTTGGCGGCTACGATTCGGGCGGATCAGGGGGCGGTTTCGGCGGATTTGGCGGGGGCGATTCGGGGGGCGGCGGGGCGTCTTCGGATTGGTAAAGATAGAATAACCAGGCAGATGCCCGCACCTCTCGAACAACTGGTGGAAAAACTGCGCCACGCCCTCACGCCGGACCTGGTAGCGGTAATTTTATATGGGTCCGCGGCGGTGGGCGACTACCAGGAGACCTTCTCGGACTACAACGTTCTTTGCGTACTGACGCAGATTACACCGTCTCAGCTGCGTGCGTCTGAGACGGTATTCCGCTGGTGGCGGGAACAGGGCAATCCTGCGCCGCTCCTGCTGACGGAGCGCGAGATTACCACCTCGGCAGACTGCTTTTCGATTGAGTTCCATGATATCCGGGAGCACCACAGGATCCTGCATGGCGCGGACGTGGTGTCGAACCTGACGATCGGCTACGGATTCCACCGGGCCCAGGTGGAGCACGATCTGCGCGCCAAATTACTGCGGTTGCGCCAGAAAGCCTCCGGTATACTTTCGGATGAAGATGTATTACGCCGCCTGCTGGTCGATTCCGTATCTACGTTCTGCGTGCTGGTGCGGCACGCGCTGATTCTGCACAAGGTAAACGCGCCGGCTCAGAAACGCGAAACCATCGCGCTCGCCGTGCATCACTTCGGCATTGAGGCCGCACCGTTTCTCACACTTCTCGACCTGCGCGAACAGAAGCAGAAGCCGAAAGACGTGGAGCCGGAACGTTTGCTGGCCGCTTATATGAAAGAAATCGAGAAGGTTATTGAACAGATCGATATTCTTGAGAAGTAGAGAGATCAGAGGAGCGAGGACTAGAATCCGATGAAGAGCGGAACCATCATCCTGGTGTTAGTGGGGCTAGCCCTTGTTTTGGGCGGTTGCCAGTTCGTGCAGACGCGCAACAAGCTCGCAACCGAGCGCGAAACGATCAACGCTGAGTGGAGCCAGGTGGATGCCGATCTGCAGCGGCGCGCGGACCTGATCCCCAATCTGGTGGAGACCGTGAAGGGGTATGCGAAAGAGGAAACCGGCATTTTCACATCCCTGGCGAATGCACGGGCCGCGATGATCGGGGCGAAGACTCCGGCGGAACGAATCGAGGCGAACAATCAGTTGACCGGCGCGCTGGGGCGATTGCTGGTAGTGGCCGAGAGTTATCCGAATCTGAAGGCGAATGAGAATTTCAAACAGTTGCAGTTCTCGCTGGAAGGTACTGAGAACCGCATTCTGCAGGCACGCAGGCGCTATAACGACGCTGTGAAGAATTACAACACCGATCTGTCACTGTTTCCGGGCAATGTCGTCGCCGGCCTCTCGGGGTTCCAGCGCGAAGACGCCTATTTCAAGACCGAACCCGGGGCGCGAAATGCGCCTAAGGTGCAATTTTAAAGAGCAGATAAAAATCCAATGAGCACACCGCAGACTTCCGTCCCGCACTTTGCCAATTACATCAATGGCGAATGGGTTTCCAGCCCGAAAACCTTTGAGAATCGCAATCCCGCAAACACGAATGAAATTGTCGGCACCTTCGGCAAGGGCACAGCCGCGGATGTGATCGCAGCGGCAGACGCTGCGCAGGCGGCCTTCCCTGGCTGGGCAGGAATGCCCGCGCCGGCACGAGGCAACATCCTTTTCAAAGCGGCAGATATTCTGGAAAAGAAGTTCGATCAACTGGGCGCTGAGATGACGCGCGAGGAAGGCAAGACGCTTCCTGAAGCGAAGGGCGAGGTCCGACGGGCCATCAATATTTTCCGCTATTTTGCCGGAGAAGGCTCGCGCATGGACGGGGTGATGGTGCCTTCAGAGCGGGAGCGCGTGCATGTTTTCGCGATTCGTAAGCCCATCGGCGTGGTTGGCCTGGTGACGCCGTGGAATTTCCCGATAGCGATTCCGGCATGGAAGATGGCACCTGCGCTGATCTGTGGCAACACCATCGTGGTGAAGCCCGCTTCAGTATCGCCGCTCTCGGCATGGCGTCTGGTGGAAGCACTGCATGAGGCGGGTATCCCCAGGGGCGTGGTCAATTTCGTGGCCGGCTCCGGCGGAGAACTGGGCGAAGCCCTGGTGAATGCCAAGCCGGTGAAGGCGATTTCTTTTACGGGCTCCAATGACGTGGGCAACTGGCTGCATACGGAAGCCAGCAAGCGCCACCTGCGAATCCAGCTCGAAATGGGCGGGAAGAACCCGACTATCGTGCTGGCGGATGCAGATTTGAAAATGGCCGTGGAGAACGTCTGCAATGCGGCATTCTTCTCGACAGGCCAGAAGTGCACTGCAACCAGCCGGGCCATTGTGGAAGACGGCATATACGATCAGTTCGTGTCGGCGCTGGTGGAGCGTACGAAGAAACTGAAGGTCGGCGACGGTATGCAGGCGGGGGTCGAGATCGGACCCTGCGTGGATAAGGGCGCGCTCGAGACGGTTTTAAAATACATCGGGATTGCAAAAAGGGAAGGCGGC
>JAUZEU010000462.1 GCA_030838885.1 Bryobacterales bacterium
CCAGGAAGCTCAGGGCGCGAAGGATCCAGCTCTGAATTTGCTCGCTCCAGAACCGCATAGCCAGCAGAATACCCAGGCAACCCGCCGCGCCTGCTCCGATGACAACACCGCCCGTTCGCAACACCCAGGAAAGCGTGGGACCGAGCGCCACGCCCGAACCTTCCACTTGGCTCAGTGCAAAGCCGAAGACTGCGAGGGCGATCAACACGTCGTAAAGCCTCTCTACGACCCACGCCGCTACCTGGGACGAAAACGGCACTTGTTCTTTGGCTGCAATGAGATACGGGCGCACCATCTCTGCCGCCCGGCCCAGAGCCGTGACGGCCGAGAAGCCTATTACCGTGGCTGACATGAGGCTGCGGAAGCTGGGATGGGGTCGGAGCGGGCGGATGAGGACAGCCCACCGAAGCGCCCGAACTACATACGTCGAATAGGAGAAAAGCAGCGACGCCACCATCCACTGGGGGTCCAGGCCGGCCACTGTGGACGAAAACAGTTCCCAGTTGAAGCCCTTCGCCCGCGTTCCATACACGAATACCCAAACCGCGACGGCAGCTAGAACGATGCTGACGGCCAGAAACTTCTTCCGATGATTAGATTGAACTTCTGCCAAATATCGTCCCGGTCGCCTCAAGACTACCAAAAAACCTTTGACGCAACCAACAGGACTCCGAGAGTGGCGACCCTAAGGGTCACCAAGAACTGGCTTCGAGGAAAAATTGAACCTATTATGGATAAGCCTCGTTCCTTGATACGGAAAGGTTTTGCGGGAGAGCTTGACTCTGCCGTAAGGGATAAGGCGACCATGGCAGCAGGAACGGCTTCGGCGATCTGGACGATTCCAGGCGCCGTCTGGCCGGGCAGCACCGGACAACCCTTGGACTCTGACAGCACACTTGTAGAGCGGTGCCTGAGCGGCGACGACGCGGCGTGGGAAGCATTGGTGCGTCAGCACGCGCGGCGGGTGTATGGTTTGTGTTATCGCTTCACCGGGAAAGATTCTGAAGCGCAGGATTTGAGCCAGGAAGTTTTCATGAGGGTCTTCCGGGCGCTGGCTGGGTTCCGTTCGACCGAGGGTTCTTTTGCCACCTGGCTGACGCGGCTGAGCCGGAATTTGCTGATTGACCACTACCGCCGGACCCGGAACGAGCGGGTGACGGACTCGATTGAGGAACAGCTTCCCCACGTTGAAGAAGGCTTCGTTGCGAGAAGCCGGCCTGACGCAGCCCTCGCCGGCCGCGAGGCGAGCGAGTTGCTGCAGGGAGCGCTGGCGAAACTATCGCCGGAACTGCGGGAGACGATTATCCTGCGCGATTTGCAGGAAATGGAGTACCGGGAGATCGCTCAGGTGCTGGGCATCCCGGAAGGGACCGTGAAGTCACGGTTGAATCGCGGCCGGGCGGAACTGGCGCGGCTTTTGAAGTTCAAGCTGGGTCATGCGACCGCGAGTAAGCAGTAGCAGGTAAAAAGAAATGCTGAGTTGTGAACAGTTCGAAATCCTGCTCGCCGATCATATCGACGGCGAGTTGAGCTCTCCTGCGAGAGCGGGGGATCGGGCTGCGTTTGAGCAGCACCTCGGGTCGTGCGCGGTGTGCGCTGCGCTGGCCGAAGACGCGCAGAGCGCTGTGTCTTTCATGGATCTGGCAGCGGACGTGGAGCCGCCGCCCGCTCTGATGACAAAGATCCTGCACGCTACAAACTCGGGCTGGGAGTTCAAGCTGCGCGCCAGGGGCATCCGCGGCGCTATCAATCGGTTCTTAGCGCCGGTGCTGCAGCCGCGGTTTGTGATGGGCGCGATGATGACGCTGATGTCGGTCACCATGCTCACGCGCTGCGCAGGGGGCACGAAAACCAACCTGACGGCGTCGGATCTGGATCCGGTGAAGCTTTGGACGTCTCTGGACGACCGCACGCACCGGCTCTGGGACCGGACGATGAAGAGCTACGAAAGTATGCGGCTGGTCTATGAGATCAGAAATCAGATTAACGACTGGAAGCAGCAGCAGACCGAAGCGGAAGAAGCTGCGGCAGAAGCACAGGTAAACAGTAAGAAGCTGGAAACGCCGAAACAGAAGTAATCAGAGCATAAAGAATTGGAACCGGAGAGACAGCAATGAATTGCGCCAACCATCCTGAAAAGACCGCCGCCTCTTTTTGCCGCGAGTGTGGGAAGCCGATGTGTGAGGAATGCCAGCGGCCAGCGCTTGGTTCGGTGTATTGCGCGGAGCACCTGCCCGTTACGGCAGTTCCTCCGCCCCCGCCGCTGCCAGAGCAACCCCGGGCTGCTTCGTCCGGGTACACTTCGTCCCCTTACAGCGGGGCCGCTGGTTCGCCGTATACAGCGCCCTCATCACCCTACACGGCGCCCGTCGCGGCCGGAGCGGTGGCAGACCCGGCGGTGCACCCAATTGTCGCGCTTATTTTGGGCTTTTTCCCTGGTGTAGGGGCCATTTACAACGGGCAGTATGCCAAGGGTCTGGTCCACGCCGTGGTGTTCGGGCTTTTGATAAGCCTGATTAGCAACACTCACGATGGGGGCATGGGCGGCTTTCTCGGCATCATGATCGCCATCTGGGTGGTGTATCAGGCGTTCGAGGCCTATCACACCGCCCGCAAACGGCGCTACGGAATCGCCGTGGAAGAGTTCTCCAGCCTCTTTGAGGTACGCCATACAAACAGCAGGTTCCCCATCGGGGCGATTCTGCTGATCGGAATCGGGTTTATTCTGCTGCTGGACACCACGGACATCCTCAGCATGGAGCGGTTCGAGCGTTACTGGCCGGTGCTGATGATCGGCGTTGGTCTTTATATGTTGTATGCCCGCCTGAATCCGTCTGAGAACGCAAACAGTGCACAGCCTTCCAACGGGGGTATCCGTCGATGAACGATCAAAGCCAGACGCTGATTCGAGCCATTACGGGTCCGGTGATCCTGATTACGGTGGGTGTTCTTTTCCTGATCGACAGGTTCACCCAGTTCGGATTCCACCAGACGTGGCCAGTCCTGCTGATCGTGATCGGGATTTTAAAACTTCTCGGCGGCAGGCGCCGACGTGACAGCTACTATCCGCCTCCGCCACCACCGGCGCCAGGGGTCAGCCAGTGAGACCCCGCTCTATAACCGGGCCCCTGATACTGGTTGGTCTCGGCGTTATTTTCCTGCTGAACAACCTGGGGCATGACCTTCCCCTCTGGTCGCTGTTTTCAAGTTATTGGCCCGTCCTGCTGATTCTGATCGGCGTCATTGGACTGGTGGAAGTGCTGTACCATGTCAGCCGCGGCTCGCAGGTTCCTCCACGCCCGCTGGCGGGTGGCGGTTGGTTCTGGATTGTGCTCGTGATGTTCGCTCTGTGGGGCAGCAATAAAGGCAATTTCCACATTGGCCGGCTGGGTACAGGGGGCATGACAATCCTCGGCTCAGACTACGATTACGACGTGAATGCGGCGAGTCCTTCGCAGGGAATCTCCCGGATCGTGCTGGACAATATTCGTGGAAATCTTTCTCTCAAAGGGGAGGATGGTGGAGACGTGAAGGTGACGGGGCACAAGACGGTTCGCGCTTTCAATAAGACGGAAGCAGACCGTGGGAACGAGCGTAGTCAGATCAGGGTGGAGCGCCAGGGCGACCTGCTGTTTATTCGCGCCGAGGAACCGCACAATGTGCGGATGCTAAGTGTCAGCACGGATCTGGATGTAGTGATCCCCAAAGGCGTAAACGTGGAGGCTCGCGGACGCAATGGCGATCTCACCATTGAAGATGTAAACGGATCTGTCGACGTAAGTAATGGCCGTGGCGACGTCCGGCTGAATAACATCGGTAAAGATGTGAAGATCGAGTCGACGCGCACAGGCCTGGTTCGGGCCACCGGGGTAAAAGGCAGCCTCGATTTGCAGGGACGAGGCGGCGAAGTGCAACTGGAGAAGATCGACGGCCAGGTTACTATCAACGGCGAATACTCCGGTACTCTGGAATTCCGGGAACTGGCAAAACCGCTCCACTTTACCTCTCAGCGGTCGGACTTCCGGGCCGAGCGCGTTCCCGGCAGCATAACGCTGGACCTGGGTGAACTGAAGATGAATGATGTGATTGGTCCCGTGCGGTTCCAGACCGGATCCCGCGACATTCAGGCGACGGACGTAACGGAAGCGCTGGAGCTTACCGTAGATCGTGGCGACATCCACGTGACGCAGACCAAAACGCCCCTGCCGAAGATGGAGATCCGCTCCCGCAATGGTGATCTGACGCTGTCAATTCCGGAGAAGGCCACTTTCGATCTGGATGGCCGGACAGGGCAGGGCGAGGCGGTCAATGATTTCGGTCCTTCACTGGAGATTCACTCCGAAGGGCGGGCGGCAACCCTGAAGGGGCGGGTTGGCAGTGGTCCCCGGATTACGCTGAATACGGATCGTGGAAGCCTGACCGTCAGAAAGAACTGACGCGGTGGTCGCCGCCGGGCAGCAGGATGGCGCAATCGGTAGCTGCATCTTTGGAACTTATGCACGGGGGCGAAAAAGCGAACCCATCCAGTTCCATCCGGATCGGTTTACGGTCGAAACGGACGATCGCCCGGCTGTCGCTCGAATACTGAAACGAGAGCCGCTTCCCTTCGGCGGAGGCAGACCGGAGTTTCGCGTTTAGGTCCAGCACAGAAATCCCGTCCCGGCGAGCGGTCGGCTCGACAACATGCCTCCCAGCCGGCAGACGAACCAAAGTTTTGGATACAAATGGCCACTGTTGACCGTCAACCATTGCGCCTTCCCCGTTCCAGACCAGTTCGACATCGGCAGGCGATTCCAGCGTGACCCGGCGCTGA
>JAUZEU010000470.1 GCA_030838885.1 Bryobacterales bacterium
GTCACCGAAGACAAACTCTACTGCGTCTACCTGGCTCCGGACGAGGACACCATTCGCGAGCACGCCCGCCGCGCAGGTATTCCAGTCGATCGTGTGGCCGCCGTGCGCCGTCTGCTGGATCCTGCTAACCTGCCACAGCAGCCCCGGCTTCCCCCAGAGAGTATTGAATAGCATTTTCCAGGCTCATCGCAGCGCCTTCCGCCCACGCGCTCTTCCCCTCGGCCTCACCGAGCGACGTCCACGCAGGCAGCAGCGTCTGATCGAGTCTGAATTGCTCCGCCGGATGCCGGGGAGCGCTGATCGACTGGCGTAAATGCGCTGCGGCGGCGGCAAGCTTCAGCGCACGTGCCGCCCGTCCCAGAGCCAGCGCCAGAAAAGCGGACCCTTCCAGTGCCCGTGCGATCCCGCGCCGGTGCCCCAGAGACGCGAAAATTTCCAGTGCCTCGCGACACGCCGCGTGTGCAGCCGGATGGTCCCCCTGCATAGCGGCCACGTAGGCCAGGTCTGTCAGGGAGCGTCCGGAACCCCACGGGTCTCCGGCTTGCCGGAACGCTGCAAGAGCGCGTTGATACAACCCCCGCGCGGCAACCGTGTCGCCCTGTGTGCGAGCGATATCTCCCTGCTGGTTCACACACCAGGCCGCGCCGGTGCGATCGCCAAATTCCCTGAAGATTTCTGCCGCTTCCAGCAGCGCACGCTGCGCCCGTGGATAGTCGCCGCGAGTCCTCACCACATTAGCCAGATTGTGCAGGCAGCGCGCGATTGCCAGCCGGTCCCGCAGCATACGCCAGTACGCGAGGCTTCGCTCGAAGTTGCTCTCCGCCGCGGAGTAGTCGCCCCGGTCCCGCGCCACTACCGCTAAAGCGTTCAAAGAAACCGCTATGCCCGACTCATCCCCCAATTCTTCATAAAGAGACAGGCTCTCCTGCAGGAAAAGCCTTGCAGCCGAATAATCGCCTTGCACCGTGGCAAAAACGCTCAGAAAAACCGATACTTTGGCCCGTTCTTTCGGGCAGTCAGCGCCCGCCAGACGCAAACCGGTTTCCAGCCGGATCCGGCCCTCGGTCAGGTACTCCCGCATATCCCAGAACCGGAACAGCGCCATGCAAAGACGCAGGCCCCAGTCCCGGTCCCGTGTCTGAAACAGCCAGTCCAAAGCGGACCGGAAATTATCGACCTCCGCGTCGCATAACGTTAGCCAGCGAGCCCGCTCGGCGGAGCTCAGCTCCGGATTCCCTTCCTCCGCCAGCACCAGACAGTACGCCGCATGGGCCCGCCGCGCCGCGGCATGCTCACCACTATCCGTGAGGCGCTCCAGGGCGTACTCGCGCATCGTTTCCAGCATCGCGAAACGCGGCTCGGCCTCGGCTCCGTCCACACGCAGAACCAGACTCTTATCTACCAGGGACGACAGCCCTTCAAACAGATCAATACCGAGGTCGCGACTTGTGTTGCAGACCGCTTCCGCGGCCTCCAGCGTGCATCCGCCGGCAAACACGGAAAGCCGTCGAAACAGTTTCCCCTCAGCCCCATTCAACAGACCGTGGCTCCAGTCAATGGTTCTGCGCAGCGTCTGCTGCCTTTCCGGCAGGTCAAGGGCGCCTCCGGTCAGCAATTGAAGGCGGCATTGCAGCCGCTCCAGCATGGCGTGGGGCGACAGCATCTTGCTTCGGGCAGCCGCCAGTTCGATAGCCAGCGGCAACCCGTCCAGCCTCAGACAGATCTCCTGAACCACCGGCGCATTTTCCGGAGTAAGTGCAAAATCGGGCCGGACGGCTGCGGCGCGTTGCGCGAACAATTCCATCGCCGACCCTTGCGAAAGTGCCGCTACCGGGAATTCCTGTTCGCCGTATACGCGGAGGCAAGACCGGCTCGTGACCAGGACCTTGAGCGAGGGGCACGCCTCCAGTGTTTCGGCCACCACGACCGCAGCCGGCAGGACCTGTTCGAAGTTGTCCAGCACCAGCAGGAATGGTCCCGAATTCTGCAGCTGATCGCCAATGAGTTGTGGGATGGTACGGTTCGCCACTTGCTGGATTTCGAGCGCGTCCGCCAGAGCGGTTGCCACCAGGTCCGCATGCGTGATCGAAGCCAGACTGACAAACTGAACACCCGCCGTGAACCGGTCCGCCATCGCGGCCGCTACAGCGATCGCCAGTTGGGTCTTTCCAGCACCGCCCGGACCAGTGAGGCTCAAGAGCCGGACATCTCGCCGGAGCAGCAACTCTGTGGCCTCTGCCACTTGTTGTTCTCGTCCGATCAGCGAGGTACGCGGCGCTGGCAGGCCGTGGCGCTTCCTTGCAATCTTCGCCGGGGGCGCCTCGCCCCCGCTGGACACATCAAAGCTGGACACGTCGAAGCTGGACAGGTCAAAAGGATCGGTTCCTGCGAGAGCATGTGGCTTCGTCGCGCACGGAATCACCTCAGCAGTAAACAGGTAGCCGCGCCGGGGTACGGTCCGGAACAACTGCTGGCTGCGGTCGTCCAGGGCACGGCGCAACTCGAGCGCGCACTGCACCAGCGAGTCGTCAGTAACGAAGGAATTGGGCCAGACCGCCTGCATCAATTCCTGCTTGCCGATCAGCTGTCCAGGGTGTTCCACCAGGTACTTGAGAGTTTCAAATACCTTGGGGCGAAGCCTGATCTCCTCGCCGGCTTTAACTACACACCCCCTCACAAGGTCCAGCGTGAACTCGCCGAATTGGTAGTTTAAGGACCTCATGTCCAGGTGCGCTCCCGGCCAGCAAAATCAGGCAGCTTACGCGTTTTTATTTTGGTTTTTCTTTGGCGTTGTTTCGTTACTTCTCATGCCGGTGATTGTTACTTTTGCAATTGTCAGGCGGGCTCAGCACTCCACAAAGCGAATTCTAGCAAAATGCGGAGCAGGCGCTATGCAGATGAGTACCCGTCCACAAAAGGAAGAAGTCAATGAGTACATCGCAGTTTCCCACTATCAATTTCAAAGTCAAACGATTCGCGACGAACATTCAGTATTCCGTCATCGCGATCGTTCTGATCAGCGTTGGTCCTTCGCGCGCCCTGGCGCAGGACGGCCACTCGCACATGCCAACATCACAACAATCCGAAATGACACGGGAGCAGCGCAACAATGCCGGCGCCCTTGTCCAGATCGTTCGGCAGTCCACCGAACGATTCAAAAATGTCTCTGCGGCTGTGGCAGAGGGGTACGCCCTTCAATTCGGCTGCGTCAGCGGCTCCGACTCAGGCGCAATGGGACTCCATTATGTAAACGGAGACCTGGTAAAGAGCGGCGTTCTCGACGCCACCCGTCCCCAGATCGTAATCTACGAACCGATGCCAGGCGGAGGTCTGCGACTGAGCGGCGCCGACTATCTCCTGATCGCCGACGCATGGAATGCCACCCACTCCGGTCCCCCGGAGCTCATGGGACAGCTCTTTCATCTGTTCGACGCCCCTAATCGCTTCGGGCTCCCGGCCTTCTACACCCTGCATGTCTGGGCGTGGAAAGACAATCCCAACGGTGCATTCGTGAACTGGCACCCGAACGTGTCATGCCAGTCATTCGCCGGCCAAAACCCCTGAGTCGGGGTTATAAGTCGGTTAAACATCACAGCTCAACAGCAAAAGAAAACGTGCACGAATTCAGGAATGAAAGGGGAAAATCCAATGAGTAGAGCACAGCTTCCCACTGTTGACAGGAACCAGCCGAACGCCTTTATCGGTCCATTCGTGACCGGTAAAGGCGCCCCGGCCGGCGCGGGAATCCTCTGTGTACTTCCCGGCGCAGGCCTCGCGCGGCCCCTGCCTCGAATTCTGCGGCAGGCCTGGTCGGGCATACCTCCTGCTTTCAGAGCGGCGCAAATGTATGAAACACTCCCCTCCTGCAATCTTTGGCTTGTTTTTCCCACGCTGCGAGTACAAGGTGTGTAGGTCGGCATCAGTTCATAAATCGCCAGCGAAGGGCGGCTATGAACTTGGACCTGGACAGCGACCCTGAACCCGATTGAGCCCGACCAGGGAGCAAGCAAACAAGTACCAACAGCAGGAGAAGTAATATGAAACGAACCCTGTTAACACTTATCGGTCTGACCGTCCTCATTCTGCCCGGAATCGCACCGGCGCAAAATGCTGTGACCGATTGGAATAGCATCGCAGTAACTACAGCGTCCGCCGGGAACTCAGCGATCCCGCCGAACAGTCCAAACGGCATTGCCCTGTATCTGGCGTATGTACACCTGGCGATTCACGACGCGGTGAACTCCATCGAGCACCGGTATAAGCCGTACGGGACAGAACTTACATACTCAGGCAGCGCGTCGGTCGAGGCAGCGGTCGCCACCGCTGCGTACTTCATGTTGCAGTTTCATTTTCCGAATCAGTCCGGCACACTCACGGCCCGCTACAATGCTTCGCTCGCGGCAATATCGGATACCGGGAAGGCTGAGGGCGTGAATGCGGGGTTGGCTGCGGCGAGTCTGATTTACGCGCTGCGCGCGGGCGATGGTCATGGCGCGAACGTGCCGTACACCTACCCTGCCGAGCCGACGCCCGGCGTATGGATGCCGACTACACCGGGTGTTGCCCCGATCACACCCTGGATGGGCCAGATGGTGCCGTTCACCATGCGCAGCGCATCTCAGTTCTTTCCGGGACCGCCGCCATCGCTCTCGAGCGCGGAATGGACGCACGACTACAACCAGGTCAAAGCGCTGGGCGGAGCGAAGAGCACAGTGCGAACACCGCGGCAAACGGAGATAGGCCTCTTTTGGACCGACAACGCCGCTGTGCAGTATTCACGAGCGTTGCGCAACCTTGCCGGGGCGCGCGGACTGGATCTTGCAGACACGGCCCGCTTATTTGCGCTTGTTTGGACCAGTTCGGCGGACGCGTTGATCGGGTGCTGGAACGCGAAATACTATTACAGCTTTTGGCGGCCGGTCACGGCCATTCGCAACGGCAGCATCGACGGGAATGATGCAACCGCTGAGGATAAGGACTGGACGCCGCTCGCGACTACGCCCGGGCACCCCGAATATCCTTCCGCGCACGGCTGTTTCACCGGCGCCGTGGCCAATTCGCTGCAGCAATACTTCGGATACCAGAATTTCACGTTCATTCTGAGCAGCACGGTGACGAAGACGGTGCATGAGATTCGCTACATGAGGGATCTGGAGCGGGAAGTGGAGAATGCGCGCATCTATGCCGGAATCCACTATCACCACTCGGTCATTGAAGGTGCCAGTCTGGGGGGCAAAGTGGCGCAACAGACGTTCCAAAACTTCTTCGGACCGAATTCGGAAAAGTAGGCTTCCAGACGTCAACTGATTTGGGACGCGCTTCAGGTCGCAGGAAGCTTTGGGACATCCATGATAAGTAATTGTCAAGAGGGAGACGGAGGTCCCCGGCCCTCTTTTTGAGAGGGTGATCCTGGTGAAATCGTCAGCGAGTTGCCCGCAGTGCGCTTTAGGCCTCCCGG
>JAUZEU010000477.1 GCA_030838885.1 Bryobacterales bacterium
GCGTTGTTATCCACGCCATCGAGCACGAAATTGTTGAAGGCGCTGCGCTGCCCGTTCACGTTATAGGAAGCGTCGCGGCTGGTAATGGAGCCATCCTGAAGCACCGACTTCCTCACGCCTGGCGCGAGCAGTGTCAGGTCGGCGTAAGAACGGCCGTTAAGAGGCAGATCGAGAATCTGGCGGGTTGCCATCACCTGGCCGCGATCGCTCGAATCGGTTTCCAGCACCGCCGCCGCGCCGGACACAGTAACGCTTTCGGTAACGGAGCCAACAGGCAGCGTGAGATCCACGCGCTGGTGAGCATTTACGGTCACCGTGAAACGTTCGGCCGTGGCCGCTTTAAAGCCCGCGGCTTCAGCCTTCAGGCTATAGTCGCCGATGCGGACTTTCAGAAACTGGTAATTTCCCTGAGAATCGGTGCCGGCGGTCTGCAGAGTTCCATCTGCCAGATTCGCCAGAACTACCTTGCTGGAAACGATCACGTTGCCGGACGGGTCTTTTATAGTACCGAGCACCGTCGCGGTGTCAAATTGCGCGTACAACGGGGCGCACAGCATTACTGCTGTTATTACAAAGCGAAGCATATTGCCCAAGTCTATCCACTCTTCGCTTCAGCAGAATTGCAATTGGATTGCAATGCGGTGACTTAGGCGTTTCAAAACCGATTCCCGGCAACCCGCGCTATAATTGAGGATTCGTTCGCTACAGGAGAATTCCCTTACAATGTTTGATCTGTTCCGCAGCCGTGAAAAGTCCGTTCGCATCCTGCTCACGGTGATGCTGGGCCTGGTTGCTCTTTCGATGGTGACGTACCTGATTCCCGGTTCGGGTTCCGGCTATAACGGCAGTACGGGGGACAAGACCCTTGTCGCCCAGGTCGGCAAAGAAGAAGTGACCGCGCAGGAAGTTTCGCGCAATGTCCAGAATATGACCAGGAACCGGCAACTGCCGCCGGAACTACTTTCGATTTATGTGCCGCAGATCGTGCAGCAGATGATCAACGAGCGCGCCATGGCCTATGAAGCCGGCCGCCTTGGAATAAAGGTGTCATCGGAAGAAACCGACAGCGCCATCGTCGATACGCTCCCCCCGCAGCTGATTAAGGACGGGAAAGTCGATGGCGCAACTCTGAGCGCAATGCTGCAGCAACAGGGTTTAACGCTGGCCGACCTGAAGACCAGCACGGCGCGGCAGTTGCTGGTGAATAAGCTCCAGCAAATCGTGGGGCAGGGCGTTATCATCGCCCCTGCTGATATAGACAGCGAGTATCGTAAACGCAATGACAAGGTGAAGCTCGAATACGTTTTGCTGGCGCCTGCCAGGTACCAGCCCGAAGCCGAGCCCGCCGAAGCGGAAGTGAAGGCTTATTACGACTCACACAAGGCCGATTTCAAGGTTCCCGAGAAGCGCAGCTTTGCAATTATCGTGCTTGACCCGGCGAGGATTGCAGCAGGCAATATGCCCACTGATGCGCAGGTTCAGAGCGAGTACAACAGCCGCCGGAACGACTTCATGTCGCCGGAGCGGGTGAAAGTCCGGCACATTCTTCTGAAGTCGGATGCTTCGAACGACGCGGTCATTAAAGCGAAGGCTGAAGGTTTGCTGAAGCAGATTCAGGCGGGCGGAGATTTCGCAAAGCTGGCGAAAGAGAACTCTGAAGATCCCGGCTCGAAAGATCAGGGCGGCGAAGTGGGCTGGATGGTCCGGGGCCAGATGGTTCCGGAATTTGAAAAGGCCGGTTTCGCGATGAAGGTTGGCGAGACCAGCGGGCTCGTGAAGACTACCTACGGCTACCACATCCTGCAAGTGGAAGCGCATGAACAGGCTCATTTGCAGACACTGGATGAAGTGAAGGGCCAGTTGGTTACCGATATCCAGAAGCGCGTGGCGAGCCAGCAGATGCAGGGCTTGTCCGATAAAGTTGTGGCGCAGTTGCGCAAAGACCCCGCACACCCGGAGACGGCTGCCGCGCTCGCTGGCACTACAGTGATTCAGGCAAATAACATTCAGTCAGGCGATCCGATTCCCGGCGTGGGCCCCTCCAAAGAATTCACCGATGCCACCGCGGCCTTGCGTAAAGGCGAAGTAATGGCAGGTCCGGTGGTACTGCAGGATGGTAAGGCTGTAATTGCGGCCGTGACGGATGTCCAGCCGGCGCACGGTGCGTCGTTCGATGAGGCGCGCACGGAAGCCCGGAGCAAGGCCACCCAGGAAAAGCTGCAAAAGATTTTGGCGGATAAATCCAACGAACTTTTGACGAAAACCCAGTCCATGGGCGGCGATCTTGCGAAGGCCGCCAAGTCGATGAATATCGAAGTGAAGACTTCGCCGGACGTCGACCGACAGAGTGCCATCGAGTCAGTTGGTACGGCTTCATCGATTACGGATGCGTTTACCAAGCCGGTCGGCTCGCTGCTCGGACCGCAGAGCGTCACAGGCGGTCGCCTGGTTGCAAAGATCGTGTCGAAGACGCCCGCCGATATGGCGGCAGCTTCTTCACAAACCGAGACACTGCGGACTGAAATTAAGCAGCAGCGCGCGCGCGACCGGGCACAGCTTTTCCAGGAAGGTCTCAAAGATCGGTTGAAAACAGATGGCAAGCTGAAGGTTTATCAGGATGTGATTAACCGCCTGGTGCAGTCGTACCAGCGCAGCTAACCTGAATGCATGAGTTTATTGACTTCCTGAAGTCGCTGTATAATGCGGAGCGACTTCTCAATCTGGTGCGGACCCTGCTGGCCAGTCCGGTGGGGCTTGCTGGTCTGTTAGGGATTGTGTTCGCGGAAACCGGTCTTCTGGTCGGTTTTTTCCTGCCTGGAGACTCGTTGCTCTTCAGCGTGGGTGTAGCAAGCGGGGCAGCCAGCATTAACATCTATGTGCTCGCCGGGTTGCTGATGTGCGCTGCAATTATCGGCGATAACGTCGGTTACTTGCTGGGCAGGAAGGCCGGTCCTCACATTTTCAGCCGACCGCAATCGAAATTCTTCCACCCGGACCATCTGAAGCGAACCCAGGAGTTTTACGACAAGTACGGAGCCCGTGCGCTGGTCTACGCCAGATTCATTCCGATCATCCGGACCTGCACGCCGTTTATAGCCGGTGTGGCACGGATGCGCTACTCGCGGTTCCTGTTCTTCAGTTTCTTCGGTGGCGTTTTCTGGATTGCCTTCATGACGACGCTGGGTTACAAACTCGGCCAGGTCCCGATCGTTCAGCGGAATTTTGAAAAGGTGGTTATTGCCATCATCGTTCTTTCGCTGATCCCGGTGCTGCTGGAAGCTCGTAAAGCCCGCCAGCGCGCTTAGCCGGCTTGCCACCAGACCGCCCAGCCATCAAACCACTCCTAATCACCAATTACCTGTAACCTTTTTCTGAGAATAAATCCGGGCGCGGCCACCTCATGAAACAGGAGAGCCTCATCGGTCGATGCCCACGCTGTTCGTTCTCATGCTGCTCGCGCAGGGCGCAGACCCCGCTTACGAAACCCTGACTCGCGCCTTTGACGCGCTGCGCTGCGCAATCGCGATTATGACAGCGCTGTCTTCTCGTTCGGGCAAGCTGTGCAACTCTCTCCAGGACGCGCCGATATACGCAAGAACCTTGCCTACACGCTTCTAAAAACGGGCGATAGCGAAGCGGCCCGCGAGCAGTTTGGAGAGGCCGTGCGGCTGGAACCCGCAGATCTCCACATCGCCCTCGAGTATGCATTTCTCTGCTTCGAAGCCCGCGACGATGCCCCGGCGCGTAAGGCCGAAGCCCGGCGAATGTTCCTGCGCGTGAAGGACTCAGCCGGTAGCAGCAGTGAGTTACGTGCGACCGCGTCGCAGGCGTTCACGAACATTGATGAGCCGCTGAAGAGCGGCATCGCCAGGTGGCAGCAGGTGCTCTCCGCTTCCCCTCCTGCCTTCAGCGCGCACTATGAACTGGCCCAGCTTGCAGAGCAGCGTGATGAACTGGAACTCGCAGTAACGGAGTACCGAGCCGCCTTTCAACTGCTGCCGGAGCGCAAGTCCGTCCTGCTGGAACTCGCGCGGGCGGAAAAGACTCGCCAAAATCCCGAAGGCGCTATGTCGGCTCTGCTTGCGGCGTCGCGGGGCGGCGAACCGCGCGCCGCCGAACTCGCACGCGAACAACTGCCCTCCCGCTATCCCTATGTCTACGAGTTCCGCAAAGCCCTTGAGCTCGATCCGAAGAACAACACTCTGCATCGCGAACTCGCCTACCTGCTGCTCAGCATGTCTGAGAAGGAGGGGGCTTCGCGGGACGAAGCGGAGCGGGAGTTCCGAAGCGTTGTCGCTGCTTCACCCGAAGACTATCTCGCACTCGCGCAGCTGGGCCTGCTCTATCTGGCGGATCACCGTGAATCCGAAGCAATGCCCCTGCTTAAAAGTGTTCTGGCGAATGGCGACGCCGCTACCGCGAACCGCGTTCGCATGGCTTTGCATTTGCCGCTCGTACTGGAAGAGCGAAACGCACAGGAGTTCGCAACCGACCCGCGAGTTCTTGGCGAGCGCAGCTACAAGGCCGGTTTTCTCAAGGACGCGCTGCGCTACTTGAGCCAGGCCCGCGAAGCGAACCCGGTAGACAGCTCCCTGGCGTTGAAGCTCGGCTGGACCAACAACCTGCTGCACGACGACAGCACAGCGCTGCGTTGGTTCGATATTGCGCGCCACAGTTCCGACCCTGCAATCGCCGCCGAGGCTGGCAAGGCTTACGGGAATCTCCGTCCGGAATTCCAGCGGTTCCGAACGACCTTCTGGATGTATCCGCTTTATTCCTCGCGCTGGAGCGATCTGTTTGGTTATGGCCAGCTCAAGACCGAACTGCGGGTAAAAATACTTCCGCTGCATCCGTACGTGTCGGTTCGGCTGGTCGGCGATGTGCGCCGGGTCGCGGCAGGCGCAGTTCCTACCAGCCTCTCGGAGAGCGCGTTCATCCTCGGCGCTGGTGTGGCAACCCGGCAGTGGCACAGCGCGGTGGGCTGGTTCGAAGTGGGCGTCGCGCTCGGTTACCTTCGCGGAGAGCGCTGGAGCGATGACCGGGGCGGCGTCTCCTGGTCGAAAACCCGGGGAGCTTCGCTTTACGCTGAGCAGGGTGGCTTCTTCGTCGAAAACACTGCCGACAGCGTTTACGTGAGCCACTTCGGTAACAACCTGATCAACTACTCGCAGAACAAGGTCGGATATACGGCATCGCGAGCCGGCTTCCGAACCCAGGCGTTCTGGGCAGCCAACGCGACCGTCGATATCAGACGGCAATACTGGGCCAATTTCGTGGAAACCGGCCCTGGCTTTCGCGTTCATCCGCCCGGTCTGCCGGCGTCGGTAAACATCACGTTCACCGCAACTCACGGCGTTTACCTTCGCAATGAGGGTAACCCGCGCCGTCCCAATTTCAACGATATTCGAGCCGGGGTCTGGTATGCAATTACGAAGTAGCGTTCTCCTGATTGGTCTCGCGGCCCACTGCTACAGCGGAACATTCGCACTGGTGGGTACGCAAACCGGTTCATGGCCGGTGGTCCTCTCCGCTGTGGGTCACGTGCCGGGCCCGGCTGCAAACGCGGATGTGTTTGTCGCTCCCCCCAACACGTCCGCTGCAGTCGACTGGCAGGGCAAGGTCAAGGGCGGAGCTACGCTCATTTTGGAGGGCGCATCACCACTCGCCGCCAGTTTCGGCTTCAAAACACAGGTCGAAACCGTATCTGTAATTCATGTAGTGGATGTTCATAACCCCGCACTTCCGGTCGTCTGGAACAGGAGTGTGGAACTCCCGCGGGTTGAACTGACGGGAGACGCGCGAACCGCCCATGTCTTCGCCAAAGAGCGCTGGACCGGAGTGCCTCTTGTCGCAGGCTTTCGGTTTGGCGCCGGGGCAGTTCTGTGGGTTGCCGTTCAGCCCGGTCAGAATGGCTATGAGCGCTTCCCGTACCTGATGCAGTCGCTGGCGGATCTTGGAGTGGAGCCACCGGCCCGCAGTTCCCGTCTGTGGGCGTTCTTCGACTACTCGTACCGCACACGGGCCGACCCTGATTACCTCGCGGAACGCTGGCGTAAGGCGGGGATTGCAGCACTCCATGTCGCGTCCTGGCATTTTTACGACCCAACACCGGAGCGTGATGAATACCTGAAGAACCTCATCGAGGCCTGTCATCGTCACGGCGTGCTGGTCTATGCGTGGATCGAACTGCCGCATGTAAGCGATACCTTCTGGGCGGAGCATCCGGCCTGGCGTGAAAAAACGGCTGTCCTGCAGGATGCCCAACTCGACTGGCGCAAGCTGATGAACCTGCAGAACCCGGAATGTACGGCCGCGATCCGGGCCGGGCTGAAGCAGATGACCGCGCGCTTCGACTGGGACGGCATCAATCTCGCGGAACTCTACTTCGAATCTTTGGAAGGCGCCGGCAACCCCGCGCGCTTCACACCCATGAATGACGATGTTCGTGCCGCGTTTCGAACGGAGTCTGGCTGGGATCCGATCGAGATCTGGACCGGCAAACAGAACGAAGCCAAATCCCTTCGGCGATTCCTCGACTTCCGTGCCGATCTCGTCCGGCATATGCAGGAAGACTGGCTGTCCGCCGCCGAGCAATGGAAGCCGGGCCTCGATATCGTGCTGACCCACGTGGACGACCGGTTCGACACGGGAATGAAAGACTCTATTGGCGCGGACGCGGGCCGGGTGCTGCCCTTGTTAGGCAGCCACAACTTCTCGTTCCTGATCGAGGATCCCGCGACCGTCTGGAACCTCGGGCCGCAGCGCTATCCCGAGATCGCAAAGCGTTACCTGCCCCTGACGCCGCACACCGGCAAACTGGCGATCGATATCAATATCGTGGATCGCTACCAGGACGTGTATCCCACTAAGCAGCAAACCGGCACGGAACTGTTCGAACTGGTTCACCTGGCTTCCACTGCGTTTGAGCGAGTGGCCCTGTATTTTGAAAACAGCATTTTAAAGCCAGATCTGGGGTTACTGGCTGCCTCGTCCTCTGTTCTGACCCACTACGAAAAACATCAGCGCCGGGTCACGCTGGAATCCCC
>JAUZEU010000496.1 GCA_030838885.1 Bryobacterales bacterium
TGACGCCGGCCTGGTTACTCAGGCTGGTATCCACATAGTCCGGTGCACTGCCGTCACTCAGGTGCGCGACCATTTTCCCCTGTGAGCGGTACACACCGGCATAGACCGTCAGCGTCCGCGTGGTGGCGTCGGCGGGGGCCGAAATAGTGAACCCTTTGTTCAGTCCCGGGATATAGACACCCGTCGTAGAATTAGTCGCGCTCGCATCGGGCGTGCCGCCGGTCCACGTATAGCCGGTAGGGTTGTTGCCGTAGTTATTCACCGTGCCCCCGCCGGCGACTGTATAGTTGCTGATCAGCGGCGTGACACCGGCCTTGTGATCGAAAGTGGTTGCGGCGGTCAGGCCCCAGTGAGCACAGTCGGCTGTACCGAGAGAAGTAAGATTCACAGAGGCGGGAGGTGCGGCCAGCGAACCGCCGAGCGCCCCCCGCTGGTGCTGACCTGCAAAGTAACGTTTGCAGTGTGCGAAATACCGCCGCCGGCACCCGTGATTGTCAGCGGGTAGGCGCCACCGACGACCGAGCCTCCCACCGTCACCGCCAGGGTTGAAGTACCATTGCCACTTACTGCTGCGGGCGTGAAGGTTGCGCTTGCGCCCGCCGGCAGGCCGCTCACGCTCAGGTTCACCGTCCCGGTGAATCCTCCTGAATCCGTCACCGTCGCGGTGTACCTCACAGTTCCGCCCGGGGGCGTGGTCTGGATAGCGGGGGCAGCGGTCAGAGAAAAGTTGGGCGAAGTACCCAGCAGGCCGCAGACATTGACTTGGTTCGAAAAAGTCGCCAGATAAACTCTTCCGTTGGCGACGGTTGGCGGACAGCGAAATTGCCTACATCATCCCGCGCAGAATTTTGGAGACTGTTCCATAATTCGTGTGTCAGATTCGAGGCATCAGCATTGTGACCTCGCCCGGGAGTAAGATCCCGCCCGCAGTCCGCGCGGAAGACTTAGCTCTATTGGCAAGACGCTTCTACGTCGATGGCCCCTGGCTGATGCGAAAGATGATGCACTTCCGTATTCACATCTGTCCGTTCGAACGCCTCATCCCTCATGTGAAGCCGGGTTCTTCGGTGCTGGATGTTGGGTGTGGCGCGGGACTGTTCCTTGCACTGCTGACCGGCACCGTGCAGCATGTGGCGGGTACAGGTTTCGACACGTCAGAACCGGCAATCCAGACGGCGCTACGGATGGTGGAGCATGTAAGAAAGCTCGGTCTTCCCGCCGAACTTGGATTTCTCCGACTTGATGCGGCCGAACAGTGGCCATCGGGCCAATTCGATGTGGTAAGCGTAATTGATGTAATGCACCACGTTCCTCCCGCATACCAGGACCGGGTGCCAGGGCTCGCCGCGCGCAGCCTGAAGCCCGGCGGACTGTTGCTCTATAAGGATATGGCCGATCAGCCGTTCTTACCGGCGGCGATGAATCGGCTGCACGATTTAGTTTGTGCGCAACAATGGATTCATTACGCTCCCATTGATGCAGTCGAGGAGTGGGCTCGTCAGTCCGGTCTTGAACTCACGTATTCTGAAGCGACTTCCCGGCTTTGGTATCGGCACGAACTGCGTATCTTCCGAAAGCCTGAGGGATAGGCGATCCAATAAGAAGTAATGTGTTTGGGTGTGGTGATGTGAGAGTTCGTTGTAGCTTACGACGGGACAGTCTCGTACGGCCCTTGGGCCGCTGTTTTGGATTCGACCCCAGCCTGATCGCCGAAAAACTGCTGATTGGGCATGTGCGGGACAGGGATGGTTAGCGTAGTGCTGTTCAGACCAGGCAATCAGTGATGATTTGGGCGGGTCGTTAACTCAAAGAAAAAATCGGTCGAGAAAACCAGAAAGACACTACAGCCAATTCTCAAGTTCGGGTGGTTGTCGAATGAATTCGGGCTAAAAAGCCTTGAGCCAGTCGACCTGACAAAGGGATCTTCTTACCCCTGGAATCTAATGTCGCAATAAACGCGATAGTGCTTCACCGTCATCGACCGCCCCACCCCGCAGTGCAACGAACCGACGTGCGGGGTTCAATGGATGGTCCAGCCGCCGTCGACCATAAGAACATGGCCGACCACCATATCGGCTAAGTGGCTGGAGAGAAAGAGTACGGCCCCTACCAAGTCTTCCGGCTGGTTCCATCTGCCAGCAGGCAGCATCTGGGTAGTCGCCCATTCCTTGTATCCCGGGCGTTCCAGAATCACTTTCCTTGTGGCCGTTTCGGTAATACAGGGAGCCACGACGTTCACCAAAACGCCCTGGCTCGCCCATTCGAGGGATAGAGCGCGCGACAGGTGGTGCACGGCAGCCTTGGTTGCGGCATAGACGGCGCGCGATTTGAATGCCACTTCGCCAAAGTTGGAACCGATGTTGATGATTTTCCCGCGACCCTGCGGGATCATGATGCGCGCCGCCGCCTGGCATGCGAAGAATACGCTTTTGAGCGAGGACTCAGTCGTGCGGTCGAACTCTTCTTCGGTGGTATCGAGTGCCATCGAATTCCCGGTCCAGCCGGCGTTGTTCACCAGAATGTCAATTCGACCAAAGGTTTCTTTCGTCTTCTCCATAAGGGCACGAATCTGATCGACGCTGGCCACATCGGTCAAAATGATCTCCGCGCGCCGGCCGAGCGCTTCAATTTCAGCCTTGACCTCACGGATTTCGTCGTGCCGGCCTTCCGGATGCTTAGCGAGCACAACGTGGGCACCCGCATGCGCCAGTCCAAGCGCAATGGCGCGCCCAATACCTTGGGACGCACCGGTTACGATCGCAATTTTATCCTTCAACCCAAAGCTTGAATAATCTGTGTTCATGGAAAATTTCTCAAACTAACCCGCGCAATGTTCCGCCGATATCGAGTGATGCGCCTGTGATGTATTTCGCGAGAGGTGATGCGAGGAAGACGACAGCATTTGCGACATCCTCCGGCTGGCCGATTCCCAGCGGAAGGTAGCGATCTTCGAGGAACTGCTTCACCGCGGCGTCTCTGTCTTCAACTCCGTAATGGTCGATAAGTTGATCCACAATGCCGCCGGGCCTGGTCCACATGCGCGTCCAGATGGGTCCGGGAAGCACAGTATTGACGCGCACCTTTGGCGCGTACTGCCTGGCGAGTGCTTTGGTTAAATACAGCAGCCCCGCTTTGCATACGCCATAGTCCATAAGTCCAGGTTCGGGTTGCTTTGCGAGGTCGGAGCCGGTGTTGACAATTGCGGCGTCGCCAAGGGCCGCCATGCCGGGAATGAGCGCCCGGCACATTCTTACACAGCCCATCAGATTGATCTCGAAACTGCGAGCCCAGCGTTCGTCTGAGAGTTCCTCGAACGACGCCGAATTCCCCACGCCGAGGTTGTTGATCAGAATGTCGGGAACCCGCCCAAATATCCTGAGGACTTGAGCCACAGCATGGTTCGTGCCTGCTGCAGTTGAGAGATCGGCGGCTACGATTCCGGTCCATCGGTGTGCTTTCTCCTGAAGGGCCTGTTCGTCGTTGTCACCGACTATGACATTCGCACCTTCCTGCGTCAGGAGATCGGCTATGGCTTCGCCGATGCCAGAGGCCCCTGCGTTGACATAGGCAAGTTTTCCGCGGATCTGAAAATCCATCAGCGGGTGCTTCCTGCGTGAGATCTCTTCATTTACCGTTCGCCTTCGGCAGTGCGAACACGTAATATCCCTGGGCCGCGGGCGTCCCGGCTTTCCAGGCAAAACCCTCGCCCGGAGCGCTTTGGGGAGGGCGTCCGGCTGCGCAGAAGACCACGTACTCGCGGCCGCCAGCTTCATATACGGCAGCCAATCCCTCGGGATTCGCTTCCAGTTCCTGTTCCCAAAGCAGTTTGCCAGTGTCCTTATCGTAAGCGTGCACCGTCCGATCGGGCCAGGTACCTACGAATACCAATCCGCCCGCCGTGACCACTG
>JAUZEU010000508.1 GCA_030838885.1 Bryobacterales bacterium
AAGTGGTACCGACCCACCGCATTAATTCTCAGCGCAGTGGTGTATATACTGCCAGGAACGTAATCAATCTGCCGGAAGAGAATCCACCCGGCAGGGCGGGCAAAAACGGTGGTACTCATCTCCGGAGTGCGGGAATTCTCAAAACGTTCCGGAAGCGACTGGTTTCAGGAACCGGAAGTACCCACCGTCACGTTGCCATTCTCAGTGTTCCTCGCCAGAATCGATTCGACCTTCTCACCGAGTTCAGAGAAAGTGTAGGGCTTCTGGATAACACCCGCCAACGCACTGCTGAACTGTCCGCGGATCATAGTCTCGCTGTAGCCGCTCGATATGATGACCGGAATATCCGGGCACATCTGGTTCATCAGGGTGAACGCCTCCGCTCCGCCCATAACGGGCATCGTGAGATCGAGCAGCACAGCTCTGATCGTGTCTGCTTCGGCGCGGAACACGTCCACCGCTTCCTGTCCATTTTCAGCGCTCAACACGGAATAGCCATGTCGCTCCAAAATCTTACTGGCGAGACTCCGGATAACGGGTTCGTCGTCCACCACAAGAATGACCCCTGTCCCCCGGCGGACACTTTTTGGCGGCGATTCTAAAGCCGGCAGCTGAGAGGGGACAGTTGGAAAAGTAACCCGGAATGTGCTGCCCTCTCCCAGCGCGCTCTCCACGTCGAGTCGCCCGTTCAGCCTCCGGACAATACCGGACACAGCCGCAAGTCCAAGACCGCGCCCAGTGAATTTTGTGGTGAAAAACGGCTCGAAAATCCTCTTCCTCGTCTTCTCGTCCATACCGCAGCCCAAATCCCGCACCTCGAGGTAAACGCTCTCCTGAAGGCCCTCTCGGTCAAGGCCGCGGGCCGACGAGCCCGTTGACACACGCAGGTTTCCTCCAATCACGTCCATGGCCTCCGCGCCATTGATGATGAGGTTCATGATGACCTGCTGAATTTCACCGGAATCAGCCTCCACCCAGGGCAAACCTGCGGGCAGGGACAGTTCCAGATGAACCGCGCTCGGAATCGATGTCTGAATGAGCGGCAGAATCTCTGAGACAAGCCTGGAAAGATCGAATCGTGTCACATTCAGCGTACCTTTTCCTGCATAAGCCAGCAGCTGGATGACCAGTCCCGCGGCCTTCAGACTTGACCGCTTCGCCATGGCGAGCACTTCGCGTATCGGGTCGTCCGGCGCCAGCGCGGCCATGACAAAACTTACGCCGCCCAGGATACCCGTCAACAGGTTATTGAAATCATGAGCAATGCCGCCCGCGAGCACTCCGATGCTTTCCAGTTTCTGCGCCTGCAGTACTTCTTCGGCCGCCTGACGCTCTTCTGTTACATCGTGCAGCAGCCTTCCGTACTCCCGCGTGTGTGCCTGACCCAGCCGCGCCGTCACGGTTTTTGAAAGAAAACGCGTGCCGTCCTTTCGAACCTGCCAGCCTTCTTCCTCGATCCAGCCACTCTGTTCGGCCATTTGGATGTCACGCTTATCGATTCCTCTCAGGATATCTTCGGGAGTGAAAAGGCGGCTATAGTCCTGATTTTTGATTTCCGATTCCGCGTAGCCAAAAAGGCGCTCGGCGCCGTTGTTCCAGCTGGTTATGGATCCCGAGCCATCGATCGTAAAGAGGCCCTGATTGTTCGAGCCCTCGATCATTAGCTGGTATCGCTGTCCGGTTTCATGAAGTTTTCTCGCCAGGATGGCAGAAAAGCGCTGGCGCAGGAAAGCTCTTCCAAGCGATTTCAGCAATTCGGCATACACGCACAGAGTGGCGGGGCTGACCGGTACCTGGTGCACGGACGAATTCCACAACTCCCGCTGTGAGGCGCCAAGATACTTCGCAACGCGCTGCAGCCGCAAAGGTTGAGGGTATTGGGCGAAGACTTGCCCGGCAATCAGAGCGCCCAGCGGCTGATTTCCCAGAAACAAGGGTATAGCTACATGCGACAAGCCAGCCCCGTCCTGTACGCAGGTCATTTCCCTTGTGATAAGCGCCTCTGCCACGGCATTGCAGGGGGAATGCGGGGCCAGACAAAACGGACAGTCCTGGCTCGATGTCGCCGTCCCTTTCCGGGCTGCATTCCAAACCGGCTGGGGATTATAACACCGTCCCAGGAGATTTCCCTTCATGTCAGTCAGGGCCACCGCAAGCCTTGTAGTCTGACCGAATTGACCCAGAATTGTTCCCCAACCATCGGGATCCAGCAGTTCCGCACGCGCCTCGCCAATATCGAAGCCGCTGAGCGCAACCTGCTCAGCATTTTCCGGTTCCAGGAGTGCTTCGGCGAGCCCACCGTCAGCGGTCCCGGGCACACAGTTGGTCATAATCATTCCGCGTACGAAAAACCGGAGTGCGGGCCGGGTCCGGCTCTGGTGAAGCGCGTGGGAGCACGGCTCAGAATGCTCGAATATTGTGAAAAGGGAAGCTGGACGGCCGGACTCTCGCTGAGAGGCAGAAGGTGAAACCCACCCTGCCCGATCTGATACTCCCGGCTGTCGAACTCATGTTTGCTGCCGCGCGCTTTTACCACCGTGATGCAGCGGCGGAGAGAACTTTCGATCTCCACAAGGCTCAACAGAATGATGTTATCGACGATAGAGGCAACCGAAAAGTCCGGCATGAAGGTGGAAAGCCCGAGGAATTCAGGATTTTCATAATTGAAGAATGTGGACATCAGACGGGACTTGCTGTATGCCACAATGGCGTGAAAGAAATCCCGATACAGCGCAGGATCACGCAGTGCAGTGCTGTAGCTTGTCATGCCGTCTATCACGAGTCGCTTAATATTATGTTTCTCCACCAAGTCGACAATCTTTGAGAAATGCACGTCGATCTCCAGCTCCTGCGGACTGTCGAACAAGATCTGGATCATGCCTGAGTCCACCTGCTGCTGCAGATCCAGCCCAAGGGTCGAGGCATTGCGGACGATTTGCGCCGGATGTTCATCAAGGGATACAAGCAGTCCCGCCTGATTCTGCCGCAGCGCGCCTTCTCGCAGCAGCTGCGTACCCAGCACTGTTTTTCCCACACCTGACGCGCCAACCACCACGGTAGTGGAACCATCGAAGATCCCTCCGCCGATCAGGATGTCCAGCGCCTCAACTCCGACGACGGAACGCCTCGCCAGGGATGTAGGCTGCGCGATATCGCGGCGAACAGGAGCCTGAACACGACGGAACACTTCGAGGCCGGAACCGGACTGGATCTGAAACGAGTGCTGCCCGCCGTCGTAAGCCTGACCGCGGCTTTTTACAATTTCAAGGTTGCGATGGACCCGCCCGTTACGGGTATCCCGGCCCAGGTTAATTACGGTATCGGCCAGGAAGTCCGCCGCTTCCAGGGTGGTGGCTTCCGCAGCGCTTCTCCCTCTCTCGTGCGACAACAGGGCAGTCAGGTTCTCGCGGTTTAATGCTTCAATGAGTTGCTGCAGCAATTCCCGATAGCTGCCAGGTCTTGCCCCCATCGGCGGAATACCGGCCGGCGACACCTGATTCAACAGGCCGATACCATCAATGAAGATGCGATGCGCCCGGATTTCGGTCGCCGTTTCCAGCAGCAGGCTGTCCGGCGAGCGAACCTCCTGATCCAGGACCTCCGGGCTGGTGAAGACGATCTGCAGCTTCTTTTGCGCCTGCAATGCTTCCAGGTCCCAACCCATGGTGGCCGCGTCGCGGATCAGCTTTTGGGCGCTCGTCTCAAAAACCACGATCATGCCGGGCTCTTCAAACTCCGTGATTCCCCGGTAGATGAATTCTGTTCCGAAAAGAGTTTTGCCGGTGCCTGCCGCCCCCTGCACCAGGATCACGTTAGTCCTCGGCACACCGCCCCGCAGAATCGCGTCGAGGCCCCGAATGCCCGTTTTGGTCAGCACTTCATCCTTCATGGCTCCTGTCCTTTCTCAAGCCCGATGCAGACTGCGGCGACCCCGCAACGATCTTTCAATCGAAGATGGTCGCAGATTTGTGACGATCAGCAATCGCCCCTGGCGGTCCTCCGCCAGTTTCATCAGATCTTCAAAACACTGTCGCCGGGAATCGCCTGGCAGCGCAGGCGCCAACTGATATGCACGA
>JAUZEU010000533.1 GCA_030838885.1 Bryobacterales bacterium
AGGGATGGGATGAAATCTCCGCTGTCCGCGACGGGCACGTTTACGAAATCAAGTCGACTTACATCCTGCAGCCCGGCCCCGCCGCTCTCACCGAAGGAGTTCGTCAGATTCACGCAATTTTGTCGAAAGTGGCCGGCGTTACCCTCAATCCCAACCTGGCACCAGCTGAACGTCTGGACCCGCAGTTGTAATCTGACCCCTGCAGATTTTAACTCAGGCCGTAGACCGGTTTCAGCGCACCTTTTCGTAGCTCTCCAGGTTGGCTTCATCTACATCTGTAGAAAAAAGAAACCTGAATGACTCCCGCCAGAATAGTTGCAACTCGCTTGCAGAAAGCGTTGACATCAGAGCTTCGAGTTTACTAATCTGGACCAAAGTGATCCTATATAGGATCTCTGACGAAAAACGAAAAAGCAGGTCCCGCGGCAAACTTTTGGCGAAGCACCGCGAAGACCTGCCTGATTGATCGACAACCCGAAGGCTGGCGTCCATCCGATTGTAAGGCAAAACCCTTGCTCATAGCTACGCAGGGCCTGCCCATCATTTGTGGATAGCCATCCGCGGTTTTGCAGGAGCGCAAAACTCATGACGGCTATACCCCGATTTATCCCCTTGCTGCTTGCGGCAGCCTTGCTTGTTTCGGCGGAGCCGGCGCGTCCGCGCTTCGCGGTGCATGGCAAAGTTCTTGATCCTTCCGGTGCGCCGCTGCCAGGCGCGCTGATTAGCGCAGGCCCCGTCTCAACCCAATCCGTGGAGACAGGCGAGTACTCTCTTTCGCTCGAAGCCGGCGATTACACCATCCGCATTACAAAAGCCGGATTCCTGGAAAGTGCAGAGACGGTTCACATCAGCGCAGCCTCTGCAAACCTGCCCGACATCGTCCTTCAACTCTCACACCCAGGCACAGCCGTGACTGTGACGGATGGCTCGCCCTATCTGGTTCCCGCCACCGGCAGCGCCACCAAGACGCTTACACCTTTGCGGGACATACCTCAGGCTGTCACTGTCGTTTCTCGCGAACAGATCGCGGATCAGATGATGCTCAGCATCGGCGATGTCGTCCGTTACGTACCCGGTATCACATCGCATCAGGGTGAGAATAACCGGGATCAGGTCGTGATCAGAGGCAATAGTTCCTCAGCGGACTTCTTTGTCAACGGCATGCGTGACGACGTCCAGTATTACCGTGACCTTTACAATCTCGATCGCGTGGAAGCCCTCAAAGGGCCCAATGCTCTGATCTTTGGCCGTGGAGGAGCGGGCGGCGTCATCAATCGCGTGACCAAAGAAGCCGGCCCGGTGCCTCTGCGTGAACTCACACTTCAGGGCGGATCCTTTGGTGCCCGCCGGGTAGCCGGTGATTTCGATCAACCTCTCGGCGACAAGGTCTCGGTGCGACTGAACGGCGTCTATGAATACACGAATAGCTTCCGTGACTACGTGAATCTCGAGCGGTACGGTGTTGCGCCCAGCATCACGATTACACCCAGCGAACAGACCAGAGTAACAGTGAGTTATGAAAGCTTTTCCGATACTCGGGTTGCGGACCGGGGCATTCCATCCTTCCGCGGTCTGCCGGTCAATATTCCCGTGTCGACATACTTCGGCAATCCGAAAGATGGCCGGGTACGGGCACGGGTGAATCTCGCTACGTTAGCGGTCGGGCATCGGACGCGCCATCTGACGATCAATAACCACTCTCTGTTTGGCGACTACGACCGGTTCTATCAGAACTATGTGCCAGGCGCTGTTAGCGCCGATCAAAGCCAGGTCGCTCTGTCCGGCTATAACAACGCAACGCATCGCCTGAACATCTTCAACCAAACGGACGTCACATATACGCACTTCGGCAGGATCAATCACACTCTGACAGCGGGCACGGAAGTCGGCCGGCAGTTAACAGACAACTTCCGCAACACGGGCTACTTCAACAACTCTGCTACCTCGATCCTCGTGCTGTATGCAGCGCCGACAATCACTACGCCCACCACGTTCCGGCAAAGCGCGACCGACGCGGACAATCACCTTCGAACCAATATCGGGGCCGTTTACGTTCAGGACCAAATCTCGCTCTCCCGCTGGGTTCAACTCGTTGCCGGCGTACGGCTGGACTACTTCGACCTGCAGTACCACAACAATCGCACTGCGGACAATCTGCGCCGCATAGACCATCTCGTTTCGCCGCGAGCAGGCCTTGTGCTGAAACCCCTTACCTCGGTCTCCCTGTACAGCAGCTATGGCGTGTCATGGCTGCCCAGTTCGGGCGATCAGTTTTCGTCCCTGACCACAGTCACCGAGCAGGTCAAGCCCGAGAAGTTCACCAATTATGAGGTCGGCGCGAAATGGGATGCGGGGCGCGGCTTGTCACTCACCGCAGCCCTTTATCGCCTGGATCGCACGAACACCCGGTCCACAGATCCGAACGACCCCACCAGAATCGTACAGACAGGCAGCCAGCGCACCAACGGTTTTGAAGTCGGAGTCGCCGGAAGTATCTCATGTGCCTGGAACATAGCCGGCGGTTATTCGTATCAGGATGCGTTCATTTCGAGCGCTACCGCAACTGCCCGCGCCGGAGCTCAGGTGGCTCAGGTGCCACACCACACTTTCTCCCTTTGGAACAACTACCAGATCCTGCCCCGGCTTGGAGCGGGTCTCGGACTTCTTAACCGGTCCGCCATGTTCGCCGCCATCGACAACACGGTGACGTTGCCGGGCTACACCCGCGCTGACGCGGCCGTCTTCTTCCGGCTGACGGAGAAGATGCGCCTGCAGGCCAACATCGAAAACCTGTTCGGCACGCGTTATTACCTGAATGCCGACAGCAACATGAACATATCGCCCGGCTCCTCGCGCGCCGTGCGCATTGGACTCATCGCCCGCTTCTGAGCCCCCGCTGGTTTATGATGCAAATGCGTGCAAGAAGATCTTTTCCCCCAGCTCGACCCGATTCTCGAGTCCTCACAACCGGCCGTCGGTTTGGATTTCCTGATCGAACAGTTCCTGGCCAGTAAAGAATACGGCCTGCTCTTCGAAGCGCGCCTGATGAAAAAGCGTTATGAGCTCGGTCTCCCGCTCATCCAGACGGACTCACTGGCGCGCGACGATTATCAGCAGGCCGTCATCGAAGCCGCCCGTGAGGCAGGCCGCCTTTTCCTCGCGGATGGCAAAATCGAGCGCGCCTGGCCCTACTTCCGGGCGGTCTCCGAACCTCAGCCCATCTACGATGCCCTTCAGAATATCCAGCCAGGAGAAAATCAGGAAGGCATTGTTTCCATCGCTTTTCAGGAAGGCGTCCATCCATTGAAGGGTCTGGAACTCATCCTCAACCAACACGGTATGTGCCGCGCCATCACGGCCTTCGGCATGACGGCTGTGCAGAAGGATCGGGAGCAGTGCATTTCACTCCTGGCGAAGCATATTCACGCGGAGATCGTTTCCCGCATCTCACGAACCATTGAGGCGAACGAATCTGCAGCCCCCGTCGCCACCAGCCTCCCCGAACTGATGCAAGGCCGAGACTGGCTGTTCGGCGAATGGGATTATTACGTCGATACCTCACACCTGTTGTCTGTCCTGCCCTACTCGACGGAGATGACGGACAAAGCGTCTCTCGAACTCTTCGCGGAACTGTGCGAGTACGGCAGGCATCTGGCCCCGCAGTTCCAGTCCGCCGGCATCCCGCCTTTCGAAGACCAGTTCACCGCGTACGGGCACTACATCCAGGCGCTGCTCGGCAACAACGTGGAAGAACATCTGGAC
>JAUZEU010000549.1 GCA_030838885.1 Bryobacterales bacterium
ATCAACTTCGAGCCGGCGAGGAGTTGAATCTGAAGATTGCCGGTGAGCCCTCGAAAGAACACTCAAAGTACAAAACCCGGGCAGGTAACAAGAACGCCTAAGAGACTGCGGCAACTTCCACAGGTCGCAGGTAGCCCAACAAAGGAGACAGAAGGCAGAACGCCACACTCGGGGCCCGTCTGAGCGGCAACCTGCAGGTCGTAAGGGTGGATACGCAGGTGCGGCGATTCGGCTTTGACCAGGAAGTAATTAGAGGGCTCACGCGAAGCATTTCGATCCCGACGATGACGCGGGGTCCGGTCATTGCCACAGATAAGGCATTGCACGCAGTTGCCGCCGTCCTGTTCGGGCTCGCGATTATATATATATGGTGGTGGCCTGTTGAAAACCGAGACATCGTCGGCACAGAGTCCTCCGCGGCTCGCAGGCCATTCCTTCCTCGCCTGTTTTCCAGGGGCAACCGAAGCAAGGGAACTCCGGTTTCGACTCTTATCAATACCGACCGTCTCTGCCAAAACCCCGATACCATCATGCAGCGTCTGGCAGCCCACAAGCCGAAAGTGATGGATGCGCAGAACAAGTTACTGGAGAGCCGCTACGACCTTCAGCCAAGGCTTGATCCGTAGGCAAAGATGTCGCGCGGAAAACCATTGCCCGTAGGGCCAACCGCGATTGAGAGGTGTGAGCTGGCAACAGATCGGCGATATCGCGCCCGAAGAAATCCGTGGGCGCGGCATCTTTCTGCGCCGCGCCCTGCCCCCATCCGCTGCAGATAAACGGGGGGAGGTGTTTCCGCCTGCGATTTCCTGAGCAATCGGCCCGAGCTGGGCAACGTATCGCGGGGCGAAGTGGTCTCGATCAACAACTACTATCGGCTTCTCACGCCAGTACAACTGGATAGCCTGCGGCTGCTGTTGACGTCCTACCCTCAGGAAGAATTCAATCCGACAGACGACCGGAAATCGCGGGGTCCCCCGATAACAATCGACTCCGCGGTTCAGACAGCACCAATGCCTGTGGAGGTGCAGCTTAGGCAGGCGGGTTTTTTCGACACAGTGGCCGTTTTCGGCGAGGTGATTCTGCCCACGCTGCTCAAAGGTGGATCTCGGGTGACGTTCGAGATCCGCCCTGCCGCGTGTCGGCCGAGACTGCTGGCAGCTTTCAGGAGTCGACGGATCTGCATTTTGCAGTAGCCCGTTTGGAGTAGTTCACTTCGAGACACGAAAGATACGGCGTCGTGGCATTCGTCTAAGGTTCTGTCGTCCTCAAGAGTTTGATCTCATCACGAAGTCCTCGCGCGCGCAATCGTCGACGAAAGTGTAATTAGCCACACTATTCTTTTGAGAGCCGGATCTGGGAACCCTATCACCCAGCTGCATCTTCCAGTGACAATTACTGACTTTCAACGATGTTTCCTCTTATCCTGAACTCGCGCCGCGCCATTTCACTCGGAGCTTCTAAAAGCCATTCCGCTTCTTCAAATTGATTCTGTGCGGACGGGAGGTTGAGGATTCGCCTTCTGAATAGCCAAAAAACTGGATAGAGGCGCGGTTCCATTCATTCGTGCAACATCCGCGAGCGTGTAGCCGTCAAGCACATGTACGAACGCTCTGAGCGCTTCCGCAAGTACGCCGCGCAGCTTACATACGGGCGCAATCTTACATGTGTTCGTTTCCGGTTCAAAGCACTCTACAATTCGGAAATTTGGTTCAGTCTTCCTCACGACCTGCCCGATATTGATTTCGGCGGGGTCCAGCGCGAGAGTGAGACCGCCGCTGCGGCCCACGGACGCGTTCACAAAGGAATGCGACTGCAGCCTTTGGACAACCCGAACAAGATGATTGCGCGAGATTCCGTAGGCCTCACTGATTTCCTGGGTAGAAACCGGGCGATCCGTGTGTTCACTTAGATAGAGCAGTATCCGGAGCGAGTAGTCCGCGTGAAGAGTGAGATTCAAACAGTCAACCTGCCCGCAGCGAAAAAGGTGCATTCGTTGCAGCCAGTGCGGAAGGCGATACTATGCATTTCAATAACATAATACCGCTGACCGTCGGCAGCAGCAAGTGCTCAGCCTCCTCGCGAGGATCCTATTTGTGCGTGGAAGCGCTTTGCACAATGGAAGGCTTCAGGGATCCAATGATCTCCATCACCTCATGCTTCTCTTTTGCAGGAACCTTTAACTGATCGAGCTGCGCGACAAGATCCTGCGCAACGGCGTCAAAGGCTTCGCTGGTGACCGCCCGGCCCTTGTGTGCCGAGACCATATCGAGACCTGTGTACTTACAGGGACCGCCTACGCCCGCACAAATGAAGGTCGCCAGTTTCGCCTTGTACTGGTTCGCATTTTCGGTGCTGGCAGCAGCATGTGCGAACCATTTGTTCACACGGTTATCCGCCAGGATCCGATCAACCAGACCATTCGCGACCGCCTCGACCGCAGGTTGCCCACCCAGGCGATCGTATAACGATTTCCCGGCGTCCGCACCCTGAGCCAAGGAACCCCCACCGAGCAGTACCGCAACAAAAACGACTGATATCCCTTTGTGCATTCGATTCTTCCTGGAAGGTGAAATAGTTACTCTGCAACGTGGTGCGCGCCAACGCCGGGTGCGAACCACCAGACTTTAAATATGTAGATAGTATGCATGATATGCGGGGGAGAGGTCAAGGTACGGTGACGATACTACGTGAAATTTCCGCTCAAGCGCTGTGATGGGCGTGCCTTTTGACAGTTCCGTTGCGGGAGGACATCTAATACGATGCTGGCGACCGTTGTAAACGAAGCGAAGAAATGGAAGGAAAGGAATGAAGGAAAGATACCCGCTTGCGTTCTCATTTCTGGTAAATCCACGTGAAACACGGCGGGGCAGAAGTTTAGGAATGGAAAACCTGGAAATAAATTGGCGAGAGTGGAATAGAGGGAGATGCAATAAACAGTAAAATCGATTGAGGCAGATGACGACTGATGAAGTTGCCACTGGATAAGAACCTCCATTCGCAGCATGCATTGCAGGCGGCACAACCGCAAACGCATGCGCCGGGGCAGATGCGGGCGGGCCCACCACCGGTGTATCGGCCAAACTTTCCGGCGCATCCGTGCAGGCGAAGGGCTTTGGCAGCACAGTCGTCCAGCCGGCGAGATATGGCAAAAGTTTGACCGCCCCGCAACCCGGCAAGCTCGAATACTACTCTTCCACGGAATCGACCTTCGGTACGATGATCGTCTACCGGGCATCCCACCTGCAGCTGCAGTGTGAACGGTATTTCACCAGCGGCGGTGGCTTACACGCAGAAGAGAAGGCGATCGCCTATCTCCAGGGCATGGTCAACGCGAACCTTTTAACCGCTCAGAACGGCTGCACGAGAGACTGCATTGTTGTTCTCAGCCTCTCCAGGAGTCCCTGCTCCTTAACCTCAACT
>JAUZEU010000561.1 GCA_030838885.1 Bryobacterales bacterium
TGGAAGGGACTGGAGAGCTCGAACACCGTGTCCATATGGCCGATGAGAAGTACTCGTTTGCCGTGGGTCCCCGTTCGTTCAGCGATCAGGTGTCCCGATCGATGAACTTCGTCCATGGGAATCCAGCGTACCTTGAAGCCGAGCTTTTCGAACTCCGGTTTCAGAACGTCGGCAACGTTGCGGACGCCGGCAGGATTCATTGTTCCGCTGTTGATATCGACCAGCTTCTCCAACAAGCTGTTCGATTCAGCTGATGACGAGTTTACGTATTGAACGATCTTCGCTTCCTCGGGGGGAAGTTCGGCCGCGACGAGCGCAGGCCCAAGCACTAGTAACGCGGCAGAAAAACGAGATACAAGGGACGTGGTCATTTTGTGTTCAGGCTGAAGACTGCGAATTGCGACGGGCATGCCAGGCATTCGCCCGTCCTGTGATTGTCTGTAACGGACGATCCTGGTAGCACGGTGGGAAACCAGGGGTGCTCGGCGCTAGCGCGCTTTAAAGACCTTTCCGCCTTTCATCACGAACACTACACGGCGCAGCGCTGTAATGTCCTTTAACGGATCGCCGTCCACCGCAATCAAATCCGCCTGCAGACCCGGGGCAATGGTTCCGATCTGATCACCCATGCTCAGCGATTCCGCCGACAGGGAGGTCACCGACGTAATCGCCGCGTTCGGATCCTGACCGCCCTTCTGCACGCGGTAAATCAGCTCCTCTACGTTGTGGCCATGCGCACCCGCCACCGCGTCCGTGCCGAACACGATCTTCAGACCCGGTGTCGCCAGCGCCTCTTTGAAGACCTTGAGGGCGATCGGGATCGAACGGGACATCGCCGCCATCCCTTCTTCTGTATAGTTGCCGATTCCCAAGTAGTTCGCCTTGTGCTCCAAATAATTCTGCGCCACCAGCCCGATGTTCGGATCGAAGTATGTGCCCTTCGCTGCCAGATGCTTCAGCACCTCCGGCGTGATCAGCGTCCCGTGCTCCACCGCCGTGCAGCCCGCGTCCGATACTTCCGTGATTGTTTCCGGCTCGTATACGTGGACCAGCGTCCGCAAATGCTGCGCTTTGGCTTCGCCGCAAGCCGCTTCGATCTGCTCCTTGCTCAGGGTCGCTCCGCCGCCATCCCGAAAACTCTTCGACGCAAAGATCTTCACCAGATCGGCGCCGTCAGCCTTCATCTTCTTCACGGCCTCACGGATCTGATCCGGCGTCAGGGCGGGACTATTGATCGCCCGCAGCGAAGTCAGCACGCGCGGACCCGGCGCAACGCCACGATTGATCGCGGTGCGCAAATCCCCGTCGATCGGGCTCCCCACGCTCTGGACAGTCGTGAAGCCGCCCATCAGTGTTACGTACGCATTCTCCATCGCGTACCCCATCGCTGTTACCTGCGACTCATCCCTCGGCTGATAGCGGCCGTCCGGACCGAAGTGCCAGCCGATGTGGACATGCGTGTCGATCATCCCCGGCAGCACCGTCAGGTTGTGCAGATCGTATGTCGTTTCCTTCGTAGCTCCCTTTGCATTGGAATCGACCTTTTCGATTTTCGAGCCAACCACCACGACGGATGCGTTTCGCTGAACGCCGCCCTTTCCATCCAGCAGCGTGCCCGCCTTGATGACGATCGGCTGGTCCTGCGCGATCGCCGCCAGGGAAGCGGCGAGCAAAATAATTGAATTTCGAAATATAGGTTTAATGGACATTACGATAGACCTTACCTGCCTTCATGACGAACACAACGCGACGGACGGCCGTGATGTCCTTCAACGGGTCGCCGTCGATTGCAATCAGGTCCGCCTGCATACCCGGTGCAATCGACCCCACCGAGTCGCTCAGTCGCAGCGCCTCGGCAGCCCGCGCACTCGCGCTGACCAGCGCCTCCATGGGCGATTGACCGCCGTCCCGCACGCGATAGATGAACTCTTCGGCGTTCCGTCCGTGTGCACCGGCAGTAGCATCGGTTCCAAATACGATCTTCACGTGCCGGGCCAGTGCGCGGTGCAGTGTTTCCAGCCGGATCGGGAGCGCCTTCTCCATCTCGGCGAACCCTTCTTCCGTATAGTTTCCGATACCGAGATATTTTTTTTGTGTTCCAGGTAGTTATGCGTGGTGGAAACATTCGGATCGAGGAACGTGCCGTGTTGCACCATCAGATCGAGCGTCTCGTTGTCGAGCATAGACCCGTGCTCGACGCTCGTGCAGCCCGCCAGCACCGCCGCCTTCGCGCCGCCGGACGCATGCGCGTGCACCACTGACCGCTTCCCGAGTGCCGTGGCTTCTCCGCACGCCGCCTGAATCTGTGCGTCTGTCATGGTTTGGGCGCCGCCATCGCGAATGCTTTTGGTGGCGAACAGCTTAATAACGTCCGCTCCCTGCCGGACGCGCTCACGAACCAGCGCCCGTATCTGTTCGGGCGTTCCCGAGTTTTCATTGAGCGGCGCTAGCGAAGTCAAAATCCGCGGCCCCGGAAGAATTCCCTTCCCGATCAGATCGCGCAGATCAAGATCGGTCAGCGCGCCCAAACTCTGGATGGTCGTGAAGCCAGCCATCAGCGTGGCGTACGCATTGCCCGCCGAGTTTAAGGCGAATTCCGCGGGCGCCTCTTTGGTCGTGTCCGCGCGGTTATCCCTGTTGAAGTGCCAGCCAATGTGATCGTGAGTATCGATCCAGCCCGGCATTACTGTCAAACTGCGCAAATCGTAAGTCGCAGGCCCCGAACCTCCGCGTTCCACCCGCGCGATTTTTGTACCCTGCACCACGATGCGCACATTTCGGAGCACCGCGCCCTTGCCATCCAGAACCGTACCGGTCTGGATGGCAAGGGGCTGAATCTGCGCGATTGCTACCGCGGCAACTGCGGTTAAACCCGCGGCTAAACAAAGCAGAGCACGCACAGTATTAGAACCGTACCTTGGCGCCGAACTGAACCTGCCGCGGCGGCTGAGCCGAGGTGATGGAACCGAAACCGGCCACGCCGAATGTCTGTGCAGGCTGATCGAAATTCGGGTGGTTGGCAAGGTTGAAGGATTCGGCCCGGAATTGTACTGCAACCTTTTCCGTAACTCTAAAGACCCGGCTCAGCGATACGTCCAGGTTCTTATACCCGGGGCCGGTCACGTTATTGCGCCCCTCGTTACCGAATGTGCCGGCCGGCGCCAACTGGAACGCGCTTACGTTGATCCATTGCTGTACAGTGTGTGGGCCCGCGTTCGCATTGCCGACCACATTCGGCCTGTCCACGTTCCCCAGCACGTTCGCATTATCCGTGCTCACCAGCACTGTAAACGGCCGCCCGGTCTGCAGCGACAGAATGCCGGAAATCTCCCAGCCGCCCACCACCCAGCCCAGGTACTTGTTATCGTTCAGGTACTTCTTGCCGGGCCCGAACGGAAGCTCATACACGGGGCTGAACACGAAGCGGCTGCGGAGATCGAAGCCGGAGAGTCCCCGTTCCAGCCGGAAATTTTGTGGATTAGCGGCACTCGCCCGCGAGGGAACCACGTTGTACGGCGTGCCCGACGTATTGTCAATGGACTTGCCATAGGTGTACGAGAGCAGGAACGACAGCCCGTTCGAGTATTTCTGCTGCAGCTTTGTCAGCAGCCCGTTGAAACTGGAATTGCCCACCGCGTCCAGAAAGTTAATGTTGCCGTACTGCGGATACGGCCGCAGGGCCTGCTTCTGCGCCACGGTGCCAAGGCCCGGGGGCGGCTGATTGATGTTGTAGTACAGCGGAAGATGCGTCCCCTTGGAACCCTGATAGCTCACCTCCAGTACCATCGAACGCGTCAGTTCCTGTTGAACATTCAGTGTCCATTGCTGAATCTGTGCATCGCGCTGGTTCCGGTTAAACGCAGAGAGCGTCAGGCTGCCCGCTCCCGCCGCGGCTGCCGGGTATGGGTTCGCGAGCGTAACAGGCAGTGCCAGGCTTGAATTGAAAGTCTGAGCCGAGACAAACGGGGCATTATTTTGCTGCGGCCCGCTGTTCACCGCGTTGAGCGCGGGCGCATTATAGAACAGCCCGTACCCGCCACGGACGACCGTCCTCGAGTTATTGAACGGCGAAAATGCGAAACCGAATCGCGGTTCGAAATCTTTGTAATTCGGATTCCAGAGGCCGCGGGGAACGCCGCCCTGCCCAGCGATGGCAATGGCCCCTGTCGAAGGATTGAAGTTGCTTAACGTTTTGTACTTTTCGAATGTCGGCTGATTGTATTCATACCGGAATCCGATGTTCAGGGTCAGGCGCGGACTGATTTTCCAATCGTCCTGCACATAACCCGCGTAGATACCCGTTCGGTCGTAGATCTGCGGGCTGTAGGGGCTTCGCGCCGTGCTCGTGGGAATCCCGAGCAGTAAGTCGGCAAATGAGTATCCGGTCGTGGGCGCCGTGCTCTGCGCGGCGAAGGTATAGGATCCGCGTCCATTGCCGACAATCGTTCCGTTCGATTGAAACCGGTGGAAATCCACGCCGACCTTGATCAGGTGCTTCCCCCGATTGTATGTGAGGTCATCGGCAAACTGAAGCGTGTTGTCGGTTCGCACCTGGGGGAAGTTAGTGGGTTCGCCCAGGCCCGCGAAGCCCGTGACGCTCACCGATGGCACTCCGGATCGCGCGGCTCCATCGAATCGCGTGCCTGTAATATTGAACATCTGCAGGTAATTGATGCTCTGGTCGTTCGTCGCGCGCGGGTTTTGAAACTGCGAATACGCAAACCGGGCCTGATTGATCAAACTCGGGCCGAAAATATGTGTCTCGGTTAACCCACCCAGCCGCGCTGTCAGCAACACCGTGCAGTCAAAGCCAGGAATCACACGTGAACCGCAAACTGTGTTGGCCTGTGTCAGCGTGTTGTCTTCGAAATCGTTGTAGCTCGCGTTCAGGGTATCTTTCTCTGAGAGTTGGTGGTCTACCCGGAGCGACCCCAGGTTCAGGCTGTCCACTTGCGGCTGATTGAAAGTGTAGTTATTTGTCGGCAGTTGTCCGGCCGCTGTGCCTGCCGTCGGAACCGGATAGAGCTTCGCCAAATACAGTCCTTGCGCGCTTAGGCGGTTTTGCGGAATCACATTCCCCGGAAACTGCGTGCCTGTCGTCGGATCAATGATCATCTTGCTGATTCCGGAGAAATCGCCATTCACCATCGCGGCTGTGGGTACGTTCGTCAGTGCCGTGATCTGCTGCGTGGAACGTGTTCCTTCATAGCTCGCGAAAAAGAAAGTCTTGTTGCGAATGATCGGCCCTCCCAGAGTTCCGCCGAACTGATTCTGTTTGAAAGCGGGTTTAGCGGCGTTCGACGGCGTGAAGTAGTTCGTTGCGTCCAGAACCTGGTTTCGCAGGAATTCGAACGCCGAGCCGTGGAAAGTGTTGGTACCCGATTTGGTGGTGACGATTACCTGGCTGCCGGAATTACGCCCATACTCAGCGGGAAAAACGCCGGTGAGAATCTTGAACTCCTGGATCGCGTCCACGGAGGGGCGGAACGCCGGCGCACTCAGCAACTGGTTGTTGTTATCGAGGCCGTTCAGCGTGAAGTTGTTATTCAGTTCGCTCGCGCCCGCCACATTAAACCCGCCGCGGAAACTGAGGATTGAACCCTGCGCGGGCGGCGCAACACCCGGAACCAGGAGTGCGAGGCTATAAAACTGCCGCCCATTCAACGGCATCTCCACAACTTTAGTGTTGTCGATCACCGAACCCGTGGAAGAGGAATCCGTCTGCGTCAGCGGCACCTCAGCAGTCACCTGCACGCTGTCACTCGTGGCGCCTACCTGTAGTTTGAAATCAACGCGAGCATGTTCATCCACCTGGAGAACGATGCCCGTTTGAACCAGTTTCCTGAAGCCTTCCTTCTCTGCCGAGACATCGTAGGTTCCGATGGGCAGCAGTGGCAGAGTGTAATCCGCGCCATCGCTCGTAATGGCGTTTCGCTCAAGTCCTGTCTGCACATTGCGCGCTGTGACGCGTGCGCCCGCGATTCCGCCGCCCGAGGTGTCCTGCACCTGGCCTGCAATCGTCGCAGTTTGCTGCGCAAAACACGCACCTGCGAAAAGAAAAAGAAAAGGAATGATCCGCTGCTTCATAAGAATTGACTGTGAGGGGAAAGGGTGAAACTGTAGCGGGCAACGGTGGCCGCAGACTAACCTAACGGGGTTTATAACATCCTAACAGTAATTTGACCGTCATTCAATTATTTGGGATACTCCGTTCCATATCCATGCTCCGCCGCACTGCATTGCGATGGCTCGCAGGTCTTGGAACAACGTTTCGAGCCTGGGCCCAGACCCCTGCTTTTCCTGGAACCCAATCCGCCGCGCTGCGAGATCTTGCGGCCGTGGTCTTGCCCGCCAGTCTTGGTCGCTCTGGTACGGAGCTAATTGCCGATCAGTTTGAACGCTACGTTCGTGAATACCGTCCTGGTGCAGATACCGAGCACGGTTACGGTTTCACGCGCGTCCGTCCGAAGGCGCCTTCACCCGCACCCGAATATCTGCGCCAACTTGCGGCTCTTCCTGTGCCTCTAACGCGCGAGGCTGTGGAGGCCGCGCTTGAGCAAGCGCAGATCAAAGACCTTCCGCGCCTTCCCGACGGGAAGAGCGTGATCGCGGACCTGATGAGTTTCTATTTCCGAAGCGCCGATGCGAATGACCTTTGCTATCGCGCCGCAATCGGGCGGGAAAGCTGCCGCGGTCTTGCAGGTTCCGCTAAAGCGCCGGCGCCGCTCCCCTCGATATCCCACCCGACGGCCCAGGAGCATGCTTGATGGCGCGGTTTGAAAGCGACGTCTGCATCATCGGCGGCGGCATCTCCTCCGCCATGCTCGCGCAAAAGCTCTCCGAAATGCGCCCCGGAATCTCGATTAACATCATCGAGGCCGGCCGCAGGCTGTTCGATCTCGAAAACCGCATGGAGTATCGCCGCCGCAGTCTTGCCTACGGTGAAAATGCATGGCCCGGCGACTTTATCGAAGACCAGTCCGCCAAGGGCATCATCTCCCGCACCATGGCTGTTGGCGGTTCCGCCATGCACTGGGGCGGCACATGCAATCGCTTCTCGGAAGAGGATCTGCGGCTCAAATCGATGTATGGTCTCTATACCGATTGGCCCCTCGAATGGAAAGAACTGGAAAAGTTCTACTGTGAGGCGGAAAGGCGCCTCGGAGTCTCCGGCGAACCGAGCCCGTTGCCTGAGGACGCGCGCTCCGAACCATACCCCATGCAGGCGATGGATCTCACTTACAACCTGCTCGAGTTGAAAAGCTGGGGCGAGAAAAGCGGCATTCCGTTCTGGAGCACGCCACAGGCGAAGAACACGGTCCCCTATGACGGCCGCGCGCAATGTATCCGCTGCAATACCTGCGCGATTTGCCCGACGGGCGCGCGTTACTCGCCGGATTTCACGTTCAAACAGCTTCTGGCGAAGAAGCAGATTGCGCTCCATGATCAAACGCAGATCCGCCGTCTGGTGCTGGATGAGAGTACGACAAGGATCGCTTCGGCGACGGGTGTGAATCGCGCGACGGGAGAAACCGTGGAGTTCCGCGCGCCGCTCTTTGTGCTCGCCTCGGGCTACACGTGGAGCCCGCATCTGCTGCTGCTCTCCCGCAATTCGCGTTTTCCCAACGGTCTCGCCAACCGGTCCGGCCTTGTTGGCCGGTACATGAACGGCCATGAGTTCATCTCGGCCTATATTGAGATCGATGCCAAAATCTATCCCGGCATGAACGAAACTCACGCGCTGATCTCGCGTCAGTATTTTCGATGCAAGCCCGGCGACCCTTACGTACGCCACGATCTGCGCATCTGGGAAAGCGCGGCCGGCCATGAACCGAGACTGCGAGCTAACGGCGGCAAGCTGCTTCTCGGCGACGATCTGCTCAACGACTGGCGTACACGTGCCCAGCGCGGCACCGCGCGAGTCCGGGGCTATTACGATGTGCACCCCGACCGCAACAGTTCTCTAACGCTCGACGAGACCGCGACCAATAAGTTCGGCGATCCGCTTCCTAAGGTCGAACATCGCCTCGACAGTGCCACGGTGGCTCGCCAACCCGCCACAAAACAGCATTTCCAAAACATCTTCGGGCGTCTTGCAAAAAACAACAACGGCAAGATTCTCAGCACAAGCGAAGGCGGCTATCTCGATCACCCGGCCGGCGGCTGTCGGATGGGTACCGATCCCTCGAATAGCGTCTGCGACAGCTTCGGTCAGACGCACGACCATGAGAATCTGTTCGTGGTCGGCTCGCCCACTCTCCCGAATGCCGGGTGTACGAACGGAACCCTGACCTTCGTCGCGCTCACGCTTCGCTCGGCCGAACGAATCGCCGCGCAAGTTCCCAAACGTGCTTGACCAAACATGCTGAAAAAGACAATCTGTTGCCTCTCCGTGATAGCGGCGTGGGCAGCAACCCCTAACGTTGAATGGCCCTTCTTCGGCGGCGATCAGGCGGGCTCGAAGTACTCAACTCTTACTCAGATCAATCGGGACAACGTCCGCAATCTGAAGGTCGCCTGGGAATGGCGCACCGGCGAGAAAGCGCTGGAGCAATACAAGACAACGCCCGGCGTCTTCGAAGTGACGCCGCTCATGGTGGATGGCACGCTTTATCTGAGCACGCCCTACAATCGCGTGGTCGCGCTCGACCCCGCCACCGGCACCCAGCGTTGGTCCTACGATCCCAAGGCTTACGAAGACGGACAGGTGCCCAACGGAACAGGCTTCGTGCATCGTGGCGTGGCGTTCTGGCGCGACGGTTCCAATCATCGCGGCCGCATACTCATGAACAGTCGTGCGCGTCTGATTGAACTCGATGCGGAGACGGGCAAGCCGCTATCAGGCTTTGGCGACAACGGCATCGTGAATCTGTTGCAGGGACTCGCTTGGCCTGTCGATCCGAAGCAGTACACCAACACTTCTCCAGCCGTGGTCTACAAGGATCTCGTCATCCTTGGGAACGGCGTCGCCGATCGCATCACCTACAAAAAGGATCCGCCGGGCGACATCCGGGCATTCCATGCGCGCACCGGCAAGCTGGTCTGGACCTTCCACACTGTCCCGCGCAAGGGCGAGTTCGGCAGCGACACATGGGAAGACGGTGCGAATGAATTCACCGGCCACACCAACGTGTGGGCACCAATGACCCTCGACGAAACGCGCGGCCTGCTTTACATGCCCGTCAGCACGCCAAGCAATGATTTCTATGGCGGCCGAAGACCCGGAAAAAACCTCTTCGCCGATTCCATCGTGTGTCTCGATGCCGCCACCGGGCAGCGGAAATGGCACTACCAGCTTGTGCACCACGGACTTTGGGATTACGACATGCCATCGCCCCCCAGCCTGGTATCTATCACGGTAAACGGCAAACATATCGACGCCGTGGTGCAGCTGACGAAGCAGGGTTTCGCATTCGTTTTCGATCGCGTCACCGGCGTGCCCGTATGGCCCATTGTGGAACGTCCTGTCGCGGCAAGCGATATCAAGGGTGAACACTCCTGGCCCACACAGCCCTTCCCGACAAAGCCCCCGGCCATTTCACCGCAAGGCGTTTCTTT